>NZ_WPCD01000037.1:0-22675 GCF_009741955.1 Halogeometricum sp. CBA1124
GACCGACCCCGAACCGCTCCCGAACGACCACGAACTGTGGGACCTGGAGAACTGCCTCGTCACGCCGCACACCGGCGGTCACACGCCGAAACACTGGGACCGTCTCGCGGATATCGTCGCGGAGAACGTCTCGCGCCTCGAGTCCGGCGGCGAACTGGTGAACGAAGTGCTCGCGCCGAGCGCGGACTGAACTCAGTTCAGGGCCACAGGCCGCGCGTCGACTTCGCCTCCGCGACGCGTTGAAGCGCGACCACGTACGCGGCGTCGCGCCACGTCACGTCGCGCGCCTCGTACTCCCCGCGGACGTCGTTCCACGCCGACAGCATCTGCGACTCCAGTTCCTCGTGGACGCGTTCGAGCGACCACTGGCGTCGGTTGATGTCCTGCAACCACTCGAAGTACGAGACGGTGACGCCGCCGGCGTTGGCGAGGATGTCCGGAATCACCGGCACGCCGCGCTCTTCGAGAATCGCGTCGGCGGCGAACGTCGTCGGCCCGTTCGCCCCCTCGACGACCAAGTCGGCCTGCACGCGGTCGGCGTTGTCGGCGGTGACGACGTTACCGACGGCGGCGGGCACGAGGACGTCCACGTCGAGTTCGAGGATGTCCTCGTTCGACATCGTCTGGGGCGCGTCGTGTCCCATCACGGCTTCGGGTTCCTCCTCGTGGGTCGGAACGGCGTGCGTGTCCAGTCCGTCTGGGTCGTAGATGGCCCCGTTCACGTCGGAGACGGCGACGACGTTCGCGCCCCAGTCGTCGAGGGCGCGGGCGGCGTTCGCGCCGACGCTCCCGAACCCCTGCACGGCCACGGTCGTCTCCGAGAGGTCCCAGTCGTAGTAGTCGACGGCCTCGCGCGTGACGATGGCGACGCTTCGCCCGGGCGACTCCTCGCGGCCGTAACTCCCGCCGATGACCGGCGGTTTCCCGGTGACGACGCCGGGCGTCGTCTGCCCCGTCTGCATCGAGTAGGCGTCCATGAACCACGCCATCGTCTGCGCGTCCGTCCCCATGTCCGGCGCGGGAACGTCCTGCTTCGGTCCGACGACGTCGCGGAGTTCCTCGGCGAACCGGCGTGTGAGTCGCTCGGTCTCCTTCTCGGAGAGGTCCTTGGGGTTGACGGCGACCCCGCCCTTCCCGCCGCCGAACGGGAGGTCCATCACCGCGCACTTCCACGTCATCCACATCGACAGGCCGACGCACTCGTCGGCGGTGACCTCGGGGTGGAAGCGGAGGCCACCCTTGTACGGGCCACGCACGTCGTCGTGTTGGGCGCGGTAGCCCGTGAACACGTCCAGCGACCCGTCGTCCCGTTTCAGCGGAACGGAGACGCGCGCGACGCGCGTCGGGTGTCGGAGGCGTTCGATGACGTTCGCGTCCACGTCCACGTGCGCCGCCGCCCGTTCGAGTTGCCGGCGGGCGGTGACGAGTGCGGAGTCCGCGTCCGATTCGCCCGTGTTCTCCTCGTCCGTCGTCGCTTGTGCCATGTGCGGAATCAATGACGAACCATCGTGTTAAATTAATCGATGAGTCGTTCCCCGTTCTTCGGACTGTTTTCAACGGCTGCGAGGAGTCTAACGTCTAATTCGGCCGCGAAGAAATGTTGCGGCGACCGAAAGCTCGTCGCCGGGCCTGACACCGCTGACCCGCGTCAGTGAATCCGGGGGCTCACGTCGAGAACAACTCCCGCGGGAAGTCGGCCAACACCTCGGCGCCGTTCGACGTGATACGGAACGTCTCGGAGAGTTCGACGCCGAAGTCGTCGAACCACAGCCCCGGAATCATGTGGAACGTCATGTTCTCCTCTAGCACCGTCTCGTCGCCGGGTCGGAGACTCGCCGTGTGTTCGCCCCAGTCCGGCGGGTAGCCGAGTCCCATCGAGTAGCCGATTCGCTCCTCCTTCTCGATGTCGTACTTCGAGATGACGTCGCGCCACGCCCGTTCGACCCGTTCGCAGGTGACGCCCGGTTCGGCGGCGTCGAGGGCGGCTTCGAGCCCCTCGACCACTATCTCCATCCGCTCCGTCATCTCCGCCGGCGGGTCGCCGACGTACGTGGTCCGCGCGAGCGGAGAGTGGTAGCGGTGCCGACAGCCCGACAGTTCGATGATGACCGGGTCGCCGCGTTCGAACTCGCGGTCCGTCCACGTCAGATGCGGCGTCCCCGTGTGGTCGCCGGAGGGCATGAGGGGAACGATGGAGGGGTAGTCGCCGCCGTAGTCGTCGGTCCCGCGGATGAGCGCGTCGTAGATGGCCCGCGCCGCCTCCGACTCGGGGACGCCCTCCTCGATGGTCTCCAGACCCGCGAGCATCGCCTCCTCGGAGATGCGGGCGGCCTCGCGCATGTAGTCGAGTTCGCGTTCGGACTTCGTGACGCGCACCCAGTTGACCAGAAGCGTCGCGTCCGCGAACGTCGCCTCGCCGAGATTCTCCTGCAGTCGCGTGTACGACTTCGCCGTGAAGTAGTACGCGTCCATCTCCAGTCCGATTCGCCCGTCGGCGACGCCGAGGGCTTCGAGGACGTCGGCGAGGTAGTCCATCGGGTGGAGGTCGTACGGCGAGTGGACGTGGTCGTCGCTGTAAGACTCGATGCTCTCCTCGGAGAGCCACGTCGTCGCGCGCGCGCCGTTGGCGTCCTGTCCGCGGCCGACCCAGACGGGTTCGTCGCGGTCGGCGGTCACGACGACGGCCTGGTGGACGTAGAACGACCAGCCGTCGTACCCCGAGAGGTAGTTCATGTTCGCCGGGTCGGCGACGACGAGGGCGTCCAACTCGTCCTCGCGCATCCGCGCTTTCGTCTCCTCGATGCGTCTCTCGTACTCGCTGGGTTCGAACGTTGACTGGGGCATGCTACCGAGACTCGGAAACAGGTTGTGCGAACAGCGGTATAACTTTTTTTGTGTACGGCGAGAACGAATCCTGTGTAGCGGTACGCACGGACCGCGAGAACGAAGGGGGCCGGACGGAAGACAGACGAAACGCGGGGGCCGGTCAGAGGGCGAACGGGACGCGGGAGTCAGGCCGGAACGTGTCCCTCGGGGACGACGCCGTCGTCGGTCCACCCGCGAGCGTCGTAGTACTCGTCCAGTGCCGCCTCGAAGTCCGGCAACTCGTACGGGAGTCGGTCGTCCGAGCGGTCGAACCCTCGCTGGTTGTTGAAGTGCCGTTCGAGCGTCACGGTCCGCGCGCCCACCGCCAGCAACTCCTCGAAGTCCGCGCCGAACAGCATCTCGTAGCGCTCCGGCGTCATGTAGTCCCGCGAGAACTTGCACACCACGCCGCTGTCGTTCAGCGCCATCAGGTTCTCTCGCTCTATCAGCACGTCTGCCTTCCCCACCGTTCCCTCGGGGTCAACCGCTTGCTCCTGCGGCACCAGCGGATACTCCACGGAGTAAAACGTGGCGTACATGTGGTCGGCACCGCGGTTCGCGACGGCGTAGGACAGTCCCTGCCCGTGCAGGACGCGTCCCTCGTGGGCCGCGAAGTCCATCCCCTTCACCGTCCAGTTCTCGACGCCGAGTTCCTCGTGCGTCCGGTCGATGCCCTCGGCCAACGTGTCACCGACGCCCTCGCGGTGGGCGATCTTCTCGACGAGGTCCCAGATGAGTTCGCGGTTGCCGAACTCGTCCTCGGCGGCGAGGTAGGAGGCGACGACGTTGCCCGCCGAGATGGCGTCGAGACCGTACTCGTCGCAGAGTTGGTTGGACTTCATCACGTCGACGATGTCGTCGCGCCCGAGTTCGACCCGAACGCCATCGCCACCTCGAACTCGGGGCCCTCCGTCTCGACGCCGCGTTCCTCGTCGCGGGTGGGGAGTTTGCAGGCGAACGCGCAGGCCGAACAGGTCCCCTTCTTGTACTTCTTCGAGGCGACGGCGTCGCCGTTGATGCCCTCGACGCCCTCGAACGTCTGCTCGGAGAAGTAGTACGAGGGCAAGCCGTTCACCTCGTTGGCGAGGTCCATCACGGCGACGGTTCCCTGCTCTTTCATGATGTGGTCGTCCGTCGCTGCCTCGCGGTGGATGTCCATCTGGCCGGCCGGAACGTCGATGTCGGGCGCGGAGTCACCGCCGAACGTCACGGCCTTCACGTTCTTCGAACCGAGGACGGCACCGAGTCCGCCGCGGCCGAACGCGCGTTCCTCGGAGGTCATGATGGAAGCGAAGCGCACTTCGTTCTCGCCCGCCGGCCCGACGACGGCCGTACGGTCCGGTCCGATGTCGTGTTCGGTTTCGAGATACTCGACGGTGTCCGGAACCGTCGCGCCTTCGAGGTGGGGGACGGCCTCGAAATCGACTCCGTCGTCGGTGACGTGGACGACGAGGAGTTCGTCGCTCGCACCGGTGAACTCGACGGCGCTGTACCCCGTGTCGGCGAAGTGGCGGGACATGAACCCGCCGGCGTCGAGGAGAGCAGACCGTCGGTCAGGGGCGAGACGGCGGTGGCGTTCATCCGTCCGGTGAAACTCATGTTCGACGCCTGCATCGGTCCCGTGGTGAAGACGAGGCGGTTCTCCGGGCCGAACGGGTCGGCGTCGTACGGGATTCGGTCGTGCGCGAGTTTGGTGGCGACGCCGCGCCCCCCGATGTACGACTCTAGCACGTCGGTAACTGTGACGGCGTTCGTCTCCCTGCTCCCGACGTCGACAGACAGGAGCGGGCCTTTCGCGTGAAGCATGCGTGTGACTACTTCGCGGAGTATTTAATGTATTGCGGTCAGTTGCGCCGGCGAACTGTCGTCAGTTTCTGTGTATCCGTTGTATGGATACTGTGGACAACTTATTTATGATAGTTACACCTCAACATGGACATGGCACGCGGACCACCGATATCGGAACTACACTACGACGAGGCACCGTCCGTCGACTCCGTCCCGGGTCCACGCTCGCGCGAACTCATCGAGAAGCAGCAGAACATCGACAGTAGCGCCGTCGCGTACCCCGAGGACATCCCCATCGCGTTCGATTCGGGGAAGGGGGCGACGGTCCGCGACGTGGACGGGAACACGTTCATCGACATGTTCGCCGGCATCGGCGTTCTCAACGTCGGTCACTCGAACCCCTACGTCCTCGAGGCGGTCCACGAACAGACCGACAAGTTCGTCCACACCGTCGACTTCCCCACCGAGGCGCGTCTGGACCTCATCGAGAAACTCGACGAGATTGCGCCGGCCGGCCTACAGGGCAACATGCGAACCGTCTTCGGCGGGCCGACGGGGAGCGACGCCGTCGAGGCGGCGATTAAGCTCTCCAAGTACAACACGGGCGGCGACGGACTCATCGCCTTCCGCGGCGCGTACCACGGGGCGACGAGTGGTGCGATGAGCGTCACCTCGAACAAGAAGTTCAAGGAGGCGTACACCCCCCTCCTGCCCGACGTCGTCCACGCGCCGTACCCCTACCCGTTCCGGATGGAGAAGTCGCCGCAGGAGGCGGTGGACCACGCCCTCGAAGAACTGCAGGAGATAGTCGAGGACCCGTACGGCGGACTGGCCAACCCCGCGGGCATCATCGTCGAACCCATCCAGGGTGAGGGCGGCGTCGTCACGCCGCCGGAGGGCTTCCTGCAGGCGTCCGCGACATCGCCACCGACAACGACATTCCCCTCGTCTTCGACGAGATTCAGAGCGGTCTCGGCCGGTCCGGCCAGTGGTGGGCCAGCGAGTGGTACGACGTGACGCCCGACGTGATGACCTCCGCGAAAGCGCTCGGCGGGACGGGCTTTCCCCTCTCGGCGACGATGTACCACGAGGACCTCGACACGTGGGGGTCGGGCGACCACGCGGGCACCTACCGCGGCCACGTCGTCGGCATGCGCGCCGGTACCCGCGCCATCGAGTACATCCAGGAACACGACCTGTTGGCCCACGCCCGCGAACTCGGCGACTACATCAAGACGCGCCTCGAAGAGGTCGGCGAGTCGAACCCGCAACTCGCCGAAGTGCGCGGGAAGGGTCTCTTCATCGGCGCGGAGTTCGTCGACGCCGACGGCAACCCGGACGGCGACGTCGGCGACGCGATTCAGGACTACTGCTTCGAACACGGCGTCCTCGTCTGGAAGGCGGGCCGCCACGGCAACATTCTGCGTCTCCTCCCGCCTCTAGTCCTCACGCGGGACCTCGCGGAGACGGCGCTAGACGTCATCGCGGACGCCATCGAACACGCGACGACGGCGACGGCCGCGCAGTAAGCGACCGGTCGCTCGAATCTCGGGTTCGGTCTCGGAGTTCCTCGGTTCTGGCTGTTCTCTCGGTTCTTCGCCGTCGTATCGGTCGGTGAGCCGATACCGGTCACGCCACCTTCGCGACGGCGTCTATCTCGACGCGCACGTCGTCGGGGAGACGGGCCGCCTCGATGCAGACGCGCGCGGGCGGCGTGTCGCCGACGTGTTCGGCGTAGGCCTCGTTGACGGCGTCGTAGTCGTCCATGTCGGTGACGTACACCGTCACCTTCACCAGGTCGTCCAGCGACCCGCCCGCCTCCCTGACGACGGCCGCGAGGTTGTCCATCACTCGGTGCGTCTGCGCCCGCACGTCGCCGTCGACGTCCTCGCCCGTCTCGGGGTCCACGGGTCCGAACCCGGAGACGAACAGGAACCCGTCCGCGAGGACGCCCTGCGAGTAGGGGTTGTCGTTCTGCGGTGCGCCCGACGTGGATATCGCTCGCTTGTCTGCCATGCGTCGGCCACATCGTCGCTCCCGAGCGTAATAAACGTTCTTCGGTACGTCGTACACAGTAACTGTATCCTGCTTTCGAGACGGTGAGACCGGAGGGGGGGACCGGCCGGTCAGAGATACTCGCTCAGACCGGCGACGTACTCGGTTATCATGACCAGTGTCGTGGTGCCGGACACGAGAGGAACCTGTGCGACGGGGGCGGGTGCGGACAGACGAGGAGGGAAAACGACCCGAAACGGGGGACCCGTTCCAAGTCGGCGGACCGAGGTTCGCGCGTCGGTCAGTCGTTCAGGTTCTCGCGCGCCGGGTGCGTCGGTCAGTCGCCTCCGAGACGGCGTCAAGGAAGTCGGGCATCTGCTCTTTCATTCCCGACCGCATCTCGCCCGGCGAGAACGCCTCGGACTCCGTCATGAGGCGAACGAACGCGCGGAGTTCCTCGTCGGTCACCTCGTCGAACCGCTCGGATTCCAGTTTGTCTACGACTTCGTCGACGTCTATCTGGCCGACGGGGTCGACGTTGAAGTCGACGGTCACCATCCGGTAGTCGGAGCCGGCGAGTTTCTGCTCGGCGCGGTTGACGCCCTGGCCGAGCATGTCCTTGAACGGGACGTAGTAGCCCATCGTGCCGAGGTGGAGGAAGCCGAGCATGTCGACGATGCCCTGCGTGTACGCCTCGCGCGCCTCGTCTTCGGGGTTGAACACCGTCTCTCGGTCGCGGTCCTCCAGATGGTCGAACAGGATGGTAAAGTCGAGGATAGCGTTCCGAAGGCGACGCCGGATGCGGTTGCGCTTCTGCTTCTTCGAGTGTTCGGTGTAGTCGGTCTTCCGACCGAGGAGGAACTCGCGGTCGCTCGGCGTGAGGATACCTCGGTCCCTGTCCGCCGCGTAGGCGAGGGAGTCGTCCGCGCCGTCCGTGGGGGATGCGTCCGTCATACACATTTCTCGTGTACGTGTTCCATTAAGGATTGTGGAGGCCGTAAGCGCTACTGGCGGCGACGGGGAGTCGATAGCGCTCGATTCCGGTACACGCCCCCGACCGCATCGGCCGACTGGAAGCGGATACAGATACCGTTTAGAGTTGTGACCGTTTCACGCGGCGTCCGCTCTCGCGGCCGCGCGGCGGGCGACTCCTCGGCATCGCCCACAACGTTTATTTGGTCGTTGGAGCATTTGGCTGACGTTGCTACCGACACTCACACATGCATCTCTATAGGCGGTCCGACGACCGACGGTCCGGGTCGTATCGTCACCACAACCATCTCGTCAGCCCCGTCGAGGGGGGTGGGCGGACGTGAGCGACGGCGAGAGCAGTCTCGCCGAGTTCCGCGAGGAGATAGAGCCGATCATCTTCGGGTTCGGCGCGGGAGTCACCCTCCTGTTCGTCGCCCTCTTCGCGCTTCGTCCCGAAGCGGCCGCAACCGTCGTCTCCGGCGTCAACTCGTTCGTCCTGGCCCGATTCAACTGGGCGTTCCTCATCGTGATGCTCGTTCTCGTTGGCTTTCTGGCCTTCCTCATCGTCGGGCCGTGGGGCGAGATCAGACTCGGCGACGAGCCTCCGGAGTTCAGTTACGTCTCCTACTTCACGATGATATACTCCGCAGGACTGGCCGCGGGCATCGTCTCTGGGGACCGACGGAGGCGCTCCTGCACTACTCGTCGGTCCCGCCGTTGTACGACGTCGCCGCGAAATCGCAGGCGGCAATCCCCATCGCGGTCCAGTACAGCCTGTTCCACTGGAGCATCACCCAGTGGTCGTGTTTCACCGTCATGGGGCTCGGAATCGGCTACTTCGCACACGCACGCGGAGCACCCCTTCGCGTCTCGGCCGTGTTGACGCCGTTCGTCGGCGCGGACAACGTGGACAACCTGCTCGGCAAACTCGTCGACATCCTCGCGGTGTTCGCGACGCTGGGCGGCGTCGCCACCTCGCTTGGGTTCATCGGGAGCCAGTTCCTCACGGGCATCGAGTTCAACTGGGGCTACCAACTCGGTGACCTCGGAACTATCGTGGTCATCACGAGCATGACCCTACTCTTCACCGTGTCGTTGGTCCTCGGCGTGGACCGTGGCATCCGCCGACTCTCCAACTTCAACATGGGGCTGTTCGCGGTGCTCATGGTCGCGACGCTGATTCTCGGCCCGACGGCTCGCGTCCTCGAACTCAGCACGCAGCGACCGGCGGCCTCCTGGGCGACTGGTTCCGGATGAGCCTGTTCACCGACTACACGGGCGGCGGCGAGTGGTCGAACGCGTGGACGGTGTTCTACTGGGCGTGGCCGTTGGCGTGGTCGCCGTTCGCCGGCCTGTTCATCGCCCGCATCTCGCGCGGCCGGTCGGTCCGCGAGGTGGCCTTCACCGGTATCGTGGCGACGTCGCTCGCGACCATCCCCTGGTTCGCCATCGTCGGCGGTACGGCCGTTGTCTTCCAGCACGGCGGCGTGGTCGACATCCTCGGTCCGGTGGGCCAGTACGGCGAAGCGGTGTCGGGTTACATCCTCTTTCAGGCCCTCAACGTACCCTGGATTCCGGTGCCGCTCGGAACGTTGCTACTGTTCGGCTTCCTCGTCCTGGTGACGACGTTCTTCGTCACGTCCGCGGACTCCTCGACGCTGGCCGTCTCGATGATGACGACGGGCGGGAAGGCCGAACCCTCCGCCGTCAGCAGAATCTTCTGGGGTCTCCTCCAGGGCGTCGTCGCGTCGATTCTGATGGTCATCGGCGGCGTGGAAGCGCTTCAGTCCGCCGCCATCGTCACGGGTGGCCCGTTCGCGATCGTTTGCCTCATCGCCGTCGTGGGTCTCGCGAAGACGTTCAGACGGCGGTCGGGCAATCTCGTCTTGCAGGACGAGACGGTGCTGTTCGGAGACGGCGGCGAGTCGGGATCGGCGGGTGCGCCAAAGACCGGGGCCGATTCCGACGACTGAGAGCCGTCCGCACCGGGCGCTCTTCGACGTCACCTTCCTGTCGAAGTTCGGGAGCGACGAATCCGTGTTTTAACTTACTCACGAAAAAATTAACCGTCGGGCCGGCCGTCCGTACAGTTCTGTCCCCGACTAGTAGTCCCGCGTGGAGCGGGAGATACGCCTCCGTTCCCGAGAGACGAACGATAGCGTGCCCGTTTCGTCGTTTATTTCGGTCCAGACCGTATGATAACTGTGGGAGACGACAATTCGTCACATACGTACGCGCGTAACGGCTACCATGCAGGAGACTGACACAGCCGACGGCGACAGTTAGTTTCGGCGGTGAACAGACACTCGGTCGACGCTTCGATCGTTACGTTCGAGTATTCTGATACGTTCGTTCGGCTCTCCGGAACCGTTCCGCAGAGCCGGAACGAGGTTCTCACCGTGCTGGCCACCTGTCGAACCGAGCCACTCCGTTTCTGACCGGCCCGGAGACGGGACGGTATTGGATTACAGCAGTAGTGGTGTAATGGGTCGCGCTCGGTGGTACCGTTTCCGCGGAAGCGGAGAGTGTTCGGCCGGTGGGAAATCGCACCGACACGCCGTCGTCGCACGCCGGGGTCGAACCCTCGGTACGGAAATCGAAGCACTCGTTCTGTCCGTAGATGCAGATATCTGTCTACGTTCGTGCGCCTGTGCTAACGAAATGACAGGTTCTGTCTGTCAAATACGAGCTGAGTGGGCTCATTCAGCTGTCGATACGGCTCTACACGCAAAAGAAGCAATGGCTCTGGAGATGAATACGCTCTTCTCGAACCGTCTGCGCGTATTTAGCTCCAGAAAGAGTATTCTACACTCAGTCCAGAGAGGGTATTCTGCACTCAGTCCAGAAAGGGTATTCTACACTCAGAGAGGTCGCTCTCCGCTCGGGTGTCCGTGAGAACGTGGTCGTGAGCGGAGACCCGAAAGCTACATAGTCATAAGTAGTACGACCGTGAGAGGTGACACATGAGACCGCGTAGCACCGAGAGCGACACGCTACAGACGACAGACATCTCGCTGCGTCTCGTCGAACTCATCACGGAACTCGACGGCGCGACGTTGGCCGAGTTGGCCGACGAGGCGGGTCTCGCGAAGAGCACCGTCCACAACCACCTCAAGACGCTCGCGAAGTACGGCTACGTGAGTCGTGAGGAGGACACCTACCACGTCGGGTTGAAGCTCTATCACCTGGGGAACTACGCGCGGAAACGCAACGAGGTGTACGGCGTCGCGAAGGCTCTCGTTCCGGAACTGGCCGACGAGACGCAACTCGAAGTCGACTTCACCGTCGAGGAGAACGGTCGCGTCGTCTCGTTGTACGACGAATCCACCTACTCCGACACGCCCTCGTATCTGGTCGATGGTCGGTTGTTCCACGTACACAGTACGGCTTCGGGAAAAGCGATTCTGGCCGAGTTCCCCGAGCATCGAGTCCGCGAGATTCTCGACCAGTGGGGGCTCTCCCCGCAGACGGAGCACACCATCACCTCCGCCGACGAGTTCGTCGAAGAACTCGCACGGGTACGCGAACGCGGATACGCGACCAACTTTGAGGAGGCGATAGAAGGGATGTGGGCGGTCAGCATGCCAGTCAAGACGCCACTCGGAGAGGTGTGTGGGTCCATCAACGTCTGTGGTCCGACGTACGTCCACGACGAGTCGAGAGAGCGCGCAGTCGTGGACGCGATGTCCGAGAAGGTAGACGAGTTCGAGCGTCGTCTCGCCACGCAGTCCGGGTGACGAATCTGGCGAGTGCGCACACGCTACTCGGTGCTTACTTCGGGTCCGAGGAGACCCCTCGTTTCGTCTGTTCGACGGAGAGTCTCCCCACCCCCCTCGTTTCGTCTGTTCCGGACTGCGGCACGAAGATGGCGGAAGCCCCCCACCCCTCATTTCGTCTGTTAGCGCGAACGAGAGGGGACCATCGTCGGTCACGCCCCCACCCCTCTTTTCGTCTGTTAGCGCGAACCAGAGGGGTGGTGTCCTCCCTTCACAGGTAGCGCCCACCCCCCCTCATTTCGTCTGTTCCAACGTCACGACCGGTCGCTATCGGGAGAATCGAACCGTTGGTAACCACTCCGAAGTCGGATCGAAAGCGGACGAAAGCCGGTGATTGGGCGGTAACCGCGAGAACGACGCCGGAACTACGAGGGGAGGAACACGGGTACAACGACGGTACCAAGAGGGAGCCAACAGTCGGAGCAACGTGGACGGTAGTGACGAGGAAAGGTGGTTGCGACCAGGGGGAGTGACGACGACCACCGGACGGTCTGATGGAAGAACAGACAGTGCCCGACGAGGAGCCTCCGTCGAGCGTAGATAATCGCCGTCGAACATCAGTAATTAGCTTTCTTACCTAGTTCACACCAGTCTACGGAGGTTCAGTACAACCCCTATACCAACTAAACTAACTAAACTAACTAAACTAACTAGACTAGTGTCTAGAGAAGAGTCTAGAAACGTAATTTGAATCTTACTATACCGGCAAATCGACTTTTCACCCTCCCCCCACCCCTCTTGCTCCACTTTTCTCACGAAATGAGGGGTGGGGGTGCAGCATAAACGAGATACTGATGAAACGAGTGACTACGACGAAACAGACGAAAACACACGACACTAGGTTTATGTGCGATGACCGTGAGGTAGCGAGAAGAGATGACACAGCCGTTCAGTAACATGGACAACACGCTGTTCGAGGACAAGGAGGTGCTATCCGAGGACTATCAACCCGACACTATCCTCGAACGCGACGACGAGATTCGAGCGTACCGCGACGCACTCAAGGACGTGTTGTTCGGACGGAATCCCTCCAACATATTCGTCTACGGGAAGACGGGCGTCGGGAAGACGGCGGTTACGAACTACATGTTGCAGGCGCTAGAGGAAGAGACGGAGAAACGGGACGAGGCGGACGACCTTCACGTTCGAATCTACAACTGTAACCGGGGCAGCGTCTACGGGGCGGTCCGTACTCTCGTCAACAAACTCCAGGACGACGACGAGGACCCGTTTCCGAAGACGGGGTTGTCGACGAACATCGCTTTCGAGACGCTGTACGAGAAGATGGACGACATCGGCGGCACGTTCCTGTTCGTCCTCGACGAGATAGACCACCTCTCCGACGCCGACGAACTCCTCTACGAGTTCCCTCGCGCGAGGGCGAACGGACACATCACGGAGTCGAAAGTCGGTGTCATCGGAATCAGCAACAACTATCGATTCCGTGACTCACTCTCGCCCAAGGTCCGAGACACGTTGATGGAGAAGGAGATATCGTTCAGTCCGTACGACGCCAACGAACTTCGGTCCATCCTCGACAAACGGGCGGAGAAGGCGTTCCGTGACGGTGCGTGTTCCGAGTCGGCGATCCAACTCTGTGCCGCACTCGCGGCACAGGACACGGGCGGTGCCCGGCAGGCACTCGACCTTCTCCGTACCGGCGGTGACCTCGCCGAGTCGGAGGGCGACGGCATGGTGACCGACGAACACATTCAGGACGCTCGCGAACAGGTTCGACGGGGCCGGGTGACGAACAAGATTCGCGACCAGACCATTCACGGTCAACTCGTGTTAGAGTCCGTCGCCAGACTGGAGAGCGAAGACGAGACGCCCTCTCGAAGCAAGGAGATACGCAACGTGTACGAGACGGTCGCCGGTCACTACGCCTACGATCCGCTTACGAGTCTCAAGAGCATCCAGAATCACCTCGGAACGCTCGAGATGCTCGGATTTCTCTCGAAGACGGAGTACAACGACGGTAAACGCGGCGGTTCCTACTTCGTCTACGAACTCTCCGTCGACACCGACGCCGTGTTCGAAGCGCGCGAACAGATCGAACGAGAACGCGAGTAACTCCTTCTCGCTTTTTCTTTTCTCTCTTCTTCTCTTCCTCCTCTTCCTTCTCTTCTTCACCCTCCCCCCTCGTTTCGTCTGTTACGACATCGTCGAACCACCGTCGCAGGCTCCCCCCCTCGTTTCGTCTGATAGGCTGTCAGTTTCACATACTGTCTGTAGATTCGACTGGCTGCCGTCGATACCGGCCGACGAGTCTCGCGGAGATGAGACTGATCGCTGACCGTCGAGATTCGAACACCGAACGTCGACGTGCGGTTCCCTCGAAAACGACTCGTTCGACCGGTGGAGTTAGGGACGCGCCACCATCACGGAGATGTATGACGGGCGCCGGGCCGGACGAACCGGAGGTGGAGACACTTCGACCCGCTCGGGAAGAGGCGCGCGAGACGCTCGACGCACAACTGACCGCCCTAGACGACATCGACTCGAAGGCGCTGTCGATGTTCCGTCTCAACGTCGCACTCGTCGGCGTCCTCGTGTCGGCGCTCTCGTTCGCGGCGGCGAGCGACGTGACGGCCGCGACGGCGCTGGTCAACCCCGCCGTCGGCGCCGGGGTGGCCTCCTTCGCGCTCTCGGCGACGGCGGCGGGACTGACGTACACGGCGTCGGGTCAGCACGTCGGTATCGGTCCGAGGGCTCTCGAAGCCGCGACGGGTCGGACCGAACGGGAGTTCCTGTCGTCGCTGCTGTCGAGTTACGCCCACTGGCTCCGGTACAACGAACGGACGAACGAGCGAAAGGCGCTACTGGTGACGCTGTCCGTCCTCGGCACCGTCGGCGGTGCGCTCGGACTGGGCGTCGGGGCCGTCGCGGCGTTCACGGGACTGTTCCTCGTTCCCGCCGCCGCCGCTCTCGTCGTCGTCCTCTCCGCCGCGGCGGTAGCCGGCGTCCCGGCTCAGTTTCGGCGCCTCCTCGGTGACGCCCAATCCGACGCCGACGTCGTCTCACCGCAATCGGCCGAAGAGCCGATGCTCGGACAGCGCACGTTCAAGGGACGTGACAGGCGAGAATAACCGTACGCACGGATGCCGCCTCCGGGAGAGGTGACTTCGGGGAGGGGTGACAGCGACGGCCGACGGACGGGGAGGCCGAAGTCGTCAGGACGACTTACTGGACCCGGAACGACGATACCCTTCCGGTCCGTCACTCTCGATAACTGGGAGGGAGACCCACGATTGATGACGTGTGACCTCGTCTGTACTCTCATGAGCTCGTACAGCGACTCCCGACTACGTACCGCCCCCCGGAAGCGACACGAGTTTCCGGCGTACGGTCCCGTGGACGCCGTTCTCGGGTTGTTGCTGTTCTACTATCTGGTGGACCGCGCGACGCCCACCGTCGTGGCGGTGCTGACGGAGTCGACGCTGTCCCTCTCGCCGTCGCTCGTCCGTTTCGGACTCGCGGCGTTCGTCTGGTTCGTCCTCGCGGTGACCGTTCTCGAACAGGTCAGACGCCAACTGGCGTCGCTCGGTATCGGCCGCTACGACGCGAACCGAAGCAGCATCTTCGGACGGAAAACTCCGACCGAGACGCAGGCGCTGGTGGCCCTGGTCGCCGTGCTGGTCTTCGGCCTCGCCGCGGCGTGGACGTTCGAGAGCGCAGTCTCGACCGCGATGTCGATGATTCGCGTCGTCGCCACGCTGGATGCAGGAGCGTTCGTGCCCGGTGAGTTCGCGGTCATGGTCGTCTTCTTTATATCCTTCTCGCTGGCGAGCAAGGCGCTCGACCGACTCCTCGTCGGCGGATTCAGGATGCTGTTCACGGAGTACGATTCCGAACCCGCGTGACATCGGCTCTCGCCCCACATCCGGCTCTCGTCCACATCACTCTGCGTCACACTCGACTTTCACCTCCCGTCCACGGTACTCTGCGTCCACGCCGCTCCGCATCCACGTCATCCCGTCTCCACCACGTATCGACGACACCTCTCTAGCCCAATGATTCAGTTGGATTTCGTTAGACGGCGTTATCACGTATGACACTACTAGTGGAGCGTACCATTCGCCCCGTCAGTCGGCGATAAAACACGATATCTCTCTTCACATCGATTTAAACCCCTGACCTGCGGAACTAGTACGTAAGACATAGATATTACAAAACTGCCATTAAATACGAAACTCAATTATGATACTAACTTAGATTACAATAAACTCTGTCGACCGCGCGCTCGACGGTCGAACGTCTTACGGACGACGTGCGGGCAGATAGGTAAAAACCCGGGTTCGACAGGGTAAACTGCCCGATACGACCGCCGATAGCATTGTAATGGATTTCGTGAAAATCACTCTCACCGCATCGTTCACGGAGGCGATGTGCGGTCCGCGTCGGACGAGTCGGACGGGTCGAGAGATTCGACGACTATCCGGGTTTCGCGGGGACGGAAGTTCTGCTGACTCGTTCCTGTCTGTCGCCCCGAACTTCGATTCCTTCGCTATCCACTTCCGGTACTCGTCCTCGGAGAGGACGAAGGTTTCTCGGGGGCGTGCGGTCCCGCCCTCGTCGTCCGATACGGCGTCGAACCGCCGGCTGATACCCCCTCCGGCGGCCGTCCTCCGGCCGGCCATCGAACCTTTGGCACTCGCGACTCACTCTCCCGTCGATGGCGCACATCGCGATAACGGGAGCCGCCGGTAACGTCGGAAGTACCGTCCTCGACGCGTTCGACCGGGAGACGCACACGGTCACTCCCATCACGCAGACGGAGGAGGAAGACATCGAGAGCATCGTCCTGAACGTGCTGAACCGGGACGACTTCGTCGAGAAACTCCCGGACGACGTGGACGTGCTCGTCCACCTCGCGGCGAACCCGTCCCCGTACGCCGACTGGGACGAGGTGAAGGACGTCAACGTCGACGGGGTCTACAACGCCTACCACGCCGCCGTCGAGAACGACCTCGACCGAGTCGTCTACTCCTCGTCGAACCACGCGCTGAACGCGCGGGAGGTGGCCGACCCGGACGAACCGGAGACGCTCCGCGACGACGCGCCGGCCGTCTACCCGGACCAGGAGCCGTATCCCGACTCGTTCTACGGCGTCACCAAGGTGGCCGGCGAGGCACTCGGCAAGCACTTCGCTCACAAGACGGACCTCGAAGTGGTCAACCTCCGAATCGGGTGGCTCCTCCCGCGCGAACAACTGCGCGAGAAGGTGACCGACCCGCCGGCTTCGGACGAGTACACCGAGGAGGGGGCGCGGTTCGCCCGCGCCATGTGGCTGAGCCCGCGCGACTGTCGTGACGCCGTGGCGGCCGCGGCACTCGCCGACGTTCGGGAGAACCCGCTCACCGCCCACGCCATCTCCGCGAACGACGAGCGCTGCCTGTCGCTCACGCAGACGCTCCGAAGCATCGGCTACGCGCCGCGAGACAACGCCGCCGACGTCGTCGAGCAGAACTGACGCCCGCACTCGTCGCTCTCGTCGCAGACCGACTCAGTCCAGCGAGTGTGCGCCGAACGGCTGAATCTCGACGTCCTGTCGCGCCTCGGCGAGGTAGAGCGCGGCGTTCACCAGTCCGATGTGGCTGAACGCCTGCGGATAGTTGCCGAGCAGTTCCCCCCGTTCCGCGTCGACTTCCTCCGACAGCAACCCGAGCGACCCGGCGTAGTCGACGACGTTCTCGAACACGGTTTCGGCTTCCTCCACGCGGCCGCAGACGGCGAGGGCGTCCACGAGCCAGAACGAGCAGAGGACGAACGCCCCCTCCTCGCCGGGCAACGGGTCCGCGCCGTCTCTGTACCTGAACACGAGTCCATCCTCGGTCGCCAGTTCCTCCCGAATCGTGTCGACGGTCGAGACGACCCGGTCGTCGTCAGGCGGGAGAAAGCCCGTCAGCGGGACGAGCAGCGCCGTCGCGTCCAGCGTCTCGCCTTCGTACCGCTGTGTGAACGCCCCGATTTCGTCGTCGTAGCCGCGTTCGAGCACCGTCTCGTGAATCTCCTCGCGGACCGTCGACCACCGGTCGTCGTCCTCGGCGAAGTCCAGCGTCTCCGCCATCTCGATGGCCCGGTCGAGGCCGACCCAGCACATCACCTTCGAGTGGACGAACTGGTGGTCGTCGCCGCGGACCTCCCAGATGCCCGACCCCGGTTCGTCCCACGTCTCGCAGACGTGGTCCGCGACGCCGGCGGCGACCCGTCGCTCCGCTACGCGGAGGCGAAGGACGGACCGCTGTTCACGGCGAACGGGAACCTCGTCGTCGACTGCGACTTCGGCGAGATAGACGATGTCGACGCGCGGGCCGCCGACCTCGCGCGGATTCCCGGCGCGCAGGAACACGGCCTGTTCGTGGAGATGGTGGACGAAGTCGTCTACGGAACCGACGAGAGCGTCGAACGCGTCGAGTTCTGAGAGCGACGACTTCTCGCGGCGTTCCGTCCCGTCGTCGGCTTCTCAGCGCACCGTTCTGTTCTCGCGTATCTCCTCGATTTCGGCGAACACGTCGGCCATCCACGCGTCGAGGTCGGCGTCGGCGACGCGTTCGCGGAGCGTCCGCATCCGACGGTGTCGCTCCGTCTCCTCCATCGTCACCGCCTCCTCGATGGCGTTGGCGAACTCCTGCGTGTCGTAGGGGTTGATGCTGACCGACTGGTCGCCGAGTTGCTCGTGCGCGCCGGTCTGGTTCGAGAGGACGAGGACGCCGTCGTCGTCGATTTGCGAGGCGACGAACTCCTTGGCGACGAGGTTCATCCCGTCGCGGAGGGCGCTGACGAGCATCACGTCGCTGTAGCGGTACAGGGCGTTGAGCGCGTCGCTCTCCAACCAGTCGTCGATGTAGACGACGGGCGTCCACTCGTCGGTGCCGAAGCGTTCGTTGATGCGCTCGACGGCCTCCTCGACGTTGGACTGGAGGTTCTGGTACTCGGGGATGAGCGACCGCGACTCGTCGGCCTTCTGGACGTACGTCAGTTCCCCCTGCCACTCGGGGCGGGTCCGCCAGAACTCCTCTAACGCCTTCAGTCGCTCGACGATGCCCTTCGTGTAGTCGAGTCTGTCGACGCCGAGTGCGACCATCGACTCCTCGGGGATGCCTCGGTCGCGCTTGAACGACCGCCACGACTCCTCGTCGGTGTCCGCGGCGGACTGGGCCACCGAGTTCGCGTCGATGCCGAGGGGGAACGCCGCGACGTGCGTCGTGTGGCCCTCGTACTGGACGCGGTTGTCGTCGTAGTCGACGAACGCGTCGTCGAACGCCTCGTCGACGCAGTCGAGGAAGTTGTAGCAGTACCGCTCGACGTGGAACCCGAGCAGGTCGTTCGCCAGCAACCCCTCGAGGATGTCGGCCGCCTGCGGGCAGGCGCGGAACGTGTCCCACCCGGGCCACGTGATGTGCCAGAAGTGGGCGAGGAGCGCGTCCGGAACCTGCTCGCGCACCTGTCGCGGCGCGAGGGCGAAGTGGTAGTCCTGAAACCAGACGATGGAGTCGTCGCCGATGGCGTCCACGACGGCGTCGGCGAACTTCCCGTTCACCTGCTGGTACCGCCGCCAGTGGCGGTTCGCGTACTCGGTCTGCCAGACGCCGCCGTGACAGAGGGGCCACAGCACCCGGTTGCTGTACCCGTAGTAGTACGCCTGTACCTCGTCGTCAGAGAGCCAGATGCGCTTGAGCGCGTACGACTCGTCTTCGGGCGGCATCCGAACGGTGCCGTCGTCGCCGGTCACCTCCCGGTCGGCCTCGCCGTCGCCCCACGCGATCCACGTCCCGTGGGCGCGTTGCATCACCGGGTCGAGTCCGGCCGTGAGGCCGCCCGCGGGGCGGTCGACGACCACGTCGCCGTCGTCGTCGTACTCGTGGGAGTACGGCTGTCGGTTCGAGACCAACACGAGGTCGTTCTCGACTGCAGGGTCGGCCGCCGTCGTCGCATCGTCCTCGGTGTCGGTCGCTTCGTCGCCGTTGTCGATGGGCGCGTCGTCTTCGGCGTCGGCCGTATTGTCGCTGCCGTCGGTATCGCTCGCGTCGTCTTCGGCGTCGGCCGTATTGTCGCTGCCGTCGGTATCGCTCGCGTCGTCTTCGGTGTCGATTCCTTCGTCGTCGTCGTGTTCGTCGCTCGTCGTGGTCATCGTGGGTGAGTGCGGGTGTCTCGGGCGCCGTGCGGCCTCATACGACCGTCACCGCGTTCGCCAGCGTTCCGATGGATTCGATGTCGATTTCGACGTGGTCGTCCTCGCGGAGCGTGAACTCCGTCGGCGGGACGATGGACGTGCCGGTCAGCAGGACGGCCAGTTCGGGAACCGCGTCGTGCCGCGTCAGCGACGACACCAGTTCCTCGCAGGTGCGTGCCATCAGCGAGGTGTTCGTCTCGCCCTCGAACGCCGTCTCGCCGTCCCGGCGGATGGTCATCCGCACGTCGAGTTCGTGCGGGTCACCGACCGTCTCCGGCGAGGCGACGCACGGACCGACGGCGCAGCACCGGTCGTACACCTTCGCCTGCGGGAGGTACAGCGGGTTCTGCCCCTCGATGTCGCGACTGCTCATGTCGTTGCCGACGGTGTAGCCGACGATGTCGCCCTCGTAGAGGACGACGCCGAGTTCGGGTTCGGGGACGTCCCAGTCGGAGTCCGCGCGGATGCCGACTCGGTCGTCTGGGCCGACCGTTCGCGACGGCGTCGCCTTGAAGAACAGTTCGGGGCGCTCGTTCTCGAACACGTCCTGATAGAGGTCCGGCCGGTCGCTCTCGGTCTGTCTGGCGTCGTCGCTCGCCTCGTAGGTGCGCCCGCGGCCCACACTTCGTCGGGGACCAGGGGACGCGCGGTCGCCGTCTCGACGGACTCCGTCCCGACGACCGGCGCGTCGGAGACGATGCCCTCGGCGACGCCGTCCACGCCGCGGTTCGTCGCCGACGCGACCATCGCGAGGTCGCGGAACGACGACACCGCGGGACGCGCCGCCGTGAGGTCGTATCCCGACTCCCCGTCCCGGGCGACGAGACGCAGGTCGTTCGAGCCGGTCCGAACGTGAAAGTATCGCACGCCTCTCAGTTCTCGGCGTCGCCGCATATGTCTCACGGCGGTTCGAATCACGTTCGAGGACGGTCCCGAACGACGGCCACAAGAGGGGTAAGTCGAGGCTTCGAAGCCAGACGCGATGGTGGATACGTACCAGAACTACGTTGACGGCGAGTGGCGAGACTCCGAGACCGGCGAGACGTTCGAGGTGACGAATCCAGCGGACCAGTCCGACGTCGTCGCGCCTTCCAGCGGTCGAGTTCGGCCGACGCCGCCGGGGCGATAGAGGCCGCCGCGGCCGTCGAAGACGAGTGGGCGGAGACGCCCGCCACGGCGCGCGGGACGTTCCTCCGCGAGACGGCCAAACGGATGGACGACCGCGCCGAGGAACTGACCGAGACGCTGGTCCGCGAGGAGGGGAAGACGCGGACCGAGGCCGCCGGTGAGGTTCAGCGAGCGGTCGACATCTTCTACTACTACGCCGAACGCGCGAAGGACTACGCGGGCGAACGGCAGGAGCCCTCGACGACCGACCAGAACCTCTACTACGTGCGCGAACCGATGGGCGTGGCCGGCCTCATCGTCCCGTGGAACTACCCCATCGCCATCCCGTCGTGGAAGATGGCTCCCGCGCTGGCGACGGGGAACACGCTCGTCGTCAAACCCTCGCAGGACGCGCCGAACGTCCTCCGAAAGGTGTTCGAGTGTCTCGACGCCGCGGCCGAGGAGACGGGCGTCCCGGACGGCGTCGTCAACTTCGTCGCCGGCGGCGGCGAGGAAGTCGGCGGGGAGATACTCGACCACGAGGCGGTCGACACCGTCTCGTTCACCGGCAGCCGTCAGGTCGGCGAGATGATATACGAGGAGGCGACGGACTCTCACAAGCGCGTGCAGACCGAACTGGGGAGCAAGAACCCCACCGTCGTCTCGGCGAGCGCCGACGTGGAGGAGGCGGCCGACGTCGTCGCCGCGGGCGCGTTCGGCGTCACCGGGCAGGCCTGCACCGCGACCGAACGCGTCGTCGTCCACGACTCGCTGTACGACGACTTCGTGGAGGCACTCGTCGAACGGGCCGAGAGCCTCGACGTCGGACCGGGACTGGACGACCCCGACATGGGTCCGCACGTCAGCGAGAGCGAACTGGAGAGCACGCTGGAGTACGTCGAAATCGGGCAGGACGAGGGCGCGACGCTCGAGTACGGCGGCGAACGACTCGAGGGCGACGACTACGACGACGGCTTCTTCGTCTCGCCGACCATCTTCACCGACGTCGAGTCGGACATGCGAATCATGCAGGAGGAGGTGTTCGGCCCCTTCGTCGGCGTCACCTCCTACAGCGACTTCGACGAGGCCGTCGAAATCGTCAACGACGTGGAGTTCGGCCTCGCGGCGGGTATCGTCACGCAGGACCACTCGGAGGCCAACCGCTTCGTCGACGAGGCGGACTTCGGCGTCGTCAAGGTGAACGAGGCGACGACGGGGCTGGAACTGCACGTCCCGTTCGGCGGGATGAACGCCTCCTCCTCGGAGACGTACCGAGAGCAGGGCGAGGAGGGGATGGACTTCTTCACCATCACGAAGACCGTCTACGACAACTACTGAACCCGCTCGCGGCGTCTTCGGACGCCGCTGCACCCGCCCGATAGCACGGACGCCCCGGGTCGGTTTCGACCGACTCGCCGCGTTCGCTTTCCGAGGCGGCCGCACGCGGTCACACGAGGACGTCTTCGACGGGTCGCCGGGGCGTCCGGGTCGCGTCCGGGTCGGCGTGGCCGAGGCGGAACAGGTGGACGGGTTCGGACTCGCCGAGGCCGAGCAGTTCCGAAAGCTCCGCGCACAGGTCCTCGACCTCCAGAATCTGACTCATCGGATGTACCGCGAGTCCCTCGCTGGTCGCGGTCAGCGCCGCGCGCTCGAACGCCCGCCCGACTCTGAGACGCGACTCGACGGTGTCGTCGTCGGCAGTGAGGACGGCGACGACGGGTGCGCTGGTCACGAGTTTCGAGTTCTTCTTTCCCTCCCGCGCCCCCATATCGAGGTACCTGACCGCGAGTTGGCCGACGCGCGCCGCGAGCCACCCCGCCCCGAGTGACCCGTCTCCGATCCAGCGCCCCAACTCCGCGCGGTAGCTCGGGTCGTCGAACTGCTGTTCGTCCGCTCGGGTCTGGAGCGCCGCTATCCGCTCTCTCCGTGCCGGGTCGGTGACGAGTTCGAGTCCGACGCCCGCCGACGCCGCGTCCGTCTCCAACCGCTCCAGAAC
>NZ_WPCD01000069.1:0-15677 GCF_009741955.1 Halogeometricum sp. CBA1124
TCTCGAAGGCGTGCTTCGCGTACCCCGTCGCCTCGAAGACGAAGTCCATCGGTTCGAACTCGTCGGCGACGGCGGAGACGGGCGTCTGCCGGGAGTCGACGTACGTCGCGCCGAGTTCTTCCATCACGTCGATGGTCGGGTCCGGCCGGTCCCGGCGGCCGAGGCAGTAGAGGCGTTCGTAGTCGAGTTTGTCGCGCAGAAGCGCCAGCGTCAGGAGGCCGAGACTGCCGTTACCGAGGACGATGGCCGACTCGGGCTCCCACGTGAAACTCGACCGCGAGGCGTACGCGAGTTCGACTGCCTTCTCGGCGATGGAGACGGGTTCGACGAGGAAGCCGAGGTCCGCCATCGCCTCGGGAACCTTCACGAGGTAGTCCTCGTGGCTGACGAAGTACTCGGCCATGAAGCCGTGGTCGCCGACGATTCCGCGTTCGTGGTACATCCCCTCCGGCGCCATGTCGGGTTCGCCACGCTCGAAGTACTCGTTGCCGCCGTCCGGCGGGCGCCGGACCGTCGGGACGACCACGTCGCCGGCCTCGAAGCGGGTCCCGTTCGGGTCCTCGACGACCCCGACGGCCTCGTGACCGAGGACGAGGTGGTCCTCTCCCTCGGGGAACCCCCCGTGTCCCCCGGAGATGACCTCGTGGTCGGTTCCGTCGACGCCCACGCGAAGGGTGCGAACGAGGGCCTGACCCGCCGACGGGTCCGGCCGCGGCTTGTCAACGAGGACCGGTCGTCTCTCCCCCTTCTTCACTGCGATAGCTCTCATGTACTGTCGGTAGTACCCACCCCACCAAAAGATTTATTCTATCATGAGTAAAGCGTTGAACACGGTGAGCGCCCCGTCGTGCCAGCCCACGACGTACACGCGCTCAATCACAGTCTGTCCAGCCCGAACGTGTCGGCGCTCACCGCTACCCGTGCCAGTTTTCGCCCCGGAGAGGCAGAGAAAAGCCGCGGAGCCGCGTCTGTAGCCCGATTTCGAGTCGGGAGCCGCGTCTACAGGTCGTCCACGAGTTCGTCGCCCAGGCCCACGTACGTCGCGGGCGAGAGCGCCCGCAGTTCGTCGCGGACCGACTCGCTCACGTCGAGTCCGTCGAACAGGTCGCGGAAGTCTTCGAGCGTCACGTCGCGGCCGCGGGTGAGTTCCTTCACCCGTTCGTAGGCCTCCGTGTCGCCCTCGCGCCGGAGGATTGTCTGCACCGCCTCGCCGACGAGTTCCGGGTGGGCGTCCAGTTCCTCGCGCATCACCTGCTCGTTGGGAACCACCTTGTCGAGGCCCGCCGCCGTCTTCCCGTAGCCGATGAGACAGTGAGCGAACGCCGCGCCGACGTTCCGCTTGACCGTCGAGTCCGACAGGTCGCGCTGGAGTCGGGAGTTCGTCACGTAGTCCGCGAGGAACGTCAGGTCGGCGTTCGCCTTCGAGAGGTTGCCCTCGCTGTTCTCGAAGTCGATGGGGTTGACCTTGTGCGGCATCGTCGACGACCCCGTCTCGCCCGCAGCGGCCTCCTGCCCGAGGTAGCGCTGGGAGACGTACAGCCACACGTCGCGGTCCAAATCGAGGAGGACGTTGTTGACGCCGCGGAGCGCGTCGAACAGGGCCGCGAGGTCGTCGCAGGGGTTCACCTGCGTCGTCAGCGCGGTGTGTTCCAGACCGAGTCCGCCGACGAACGACCGGGAGAACGCGCGCCAGTCCACGTCGGGGTACGCGGCGACGTGCGCGGCGTACGTCCCCGACGCGCCGCGAGTTTCCCCGACAGGCCGGCGGCGGCCTCCTTCACCCGGCCGAGTTGCCGGCCGAGGCGGGCGGCGTAGACGGCCATCTCCTTGCCGACGTCGTCGGCGTCGCGGGCTGACCGTGCGTGCGCGCGAGCATCGGCGTCGCGCGGTACTCGCGCGCCAGCGACGCGAGTTCGTCGCTGACGTCCGCGACGGCAGGGGCGAGAACCTCCTCGACGGCCGGCTTGACCAGCAGGCGGTGTGCGAGGTTGTTCACGTCCTCGCTCGTGAGTCCGAAGTGAATCCACGGGTGGACGCGTTCGGGCGTCTCCGTCCGGACGAAGTACTCGACGGCCTTCACGTCGTGGTTCGTCGCCGAGTACCCCGCCGCGCCCTCGGTTTCGAGGCGCTTGACGAGGCGGGCGTCGTCGCCGTCGAACGACTCGTACAGGTCGCGAACCGTCTCGCGTTCGGCGTCCGAGAGGGTGAGCGGCGTCGCGTCGAGGTCCGCGAGAGCGACGAGATACTCGGCTTCGACCCGGACGCGGGCGCGCATCAACGCGGCCTCGCTGGCGTACGGGACGAGGGGTGCGGTTCGACCGGCGTATCGGCCGTCCAGCGGCGACACGGCGGCGAGCGGGTCCGAGCGGGAGAGGTCGTCCATGCGCGAGGATGCCCGTGGGCGCTCCAAAAGCGTATCGATGGCGTATCCCACTCTCGTGCATACCTCGTCGGTTTTCGCGGGAATAATGCGCCGTTTGTATCCTTGAACGTGCATATCTACCCCGCGAATACCGCAACTGTTTTTCTCCCGGCCCGTGGCTGTTCTCACATGACCAAGATTGCCGGTCTGGCGAGCAATCGCGGGCGGAACCTCCTGCACATCGACGAGCGGACACCCGGCGGCGCCGAACTCGCCGTCGTCCTGTCGAACGAGGAGGGCGCGCCCGTCCTCGACGCGGCGGCCGAACGGGGCATCCCGACGGAAGTCGTCGAACGCGAGGCCGAGGAGTCCCGGGACTCCCACGAACGGCGCATCCTCGACCGCCTGTCGAGTTACGACTTCGACCTGGTCTGTCTGGACGGCTACATGCGCGTCCTGACGGAGACGTTCGTCGACGAGGCGCCCACCACGCTCAACGTCCACCCGTCGCTGCTCCCCTCGTTCCCCGGCACGGACGCGCACGAACAGGTGCTCGCGCCGGCGTCCGGATGACCGGCTGTACCGTCCACGTCGTCACCGAGGCGGTGGACGACGGCCCCATCGTCACGCAGGAGTCGGTCCCCGTCTACGAGAGCGACGACGAGGCGTCGCTGAAAGACCGCGTCCTCCACGAGGCCGAGTTCACGGCCTACCCCCGTGCGGTCCGCTGGTTCGCCGAGGGCCGCGTCGACGTGTCGGACGACTCGGTGACCGTCGAGGGCGACGACGGCGGGGACTTCCCCGAACGCCGCCTCGTCTCCGACGACCGAGTGACCGAACTGCGGTACGGCGAGAACCCGCACCAGGATGCCGCCGTCTACGCCGACGACGCCTGCGAGGAGGCGTCCGTCGTCCGCGCGCCCCAACTGAACGAGGGAGCGAAGGCGCTGTCGTACAACAACTACAACGACGCCGACGGCGCCCTGAACCTCGTCAAGGAGTTCGACGAACCCGCCGCGGCGGTCATCAAGCACACCAACCCCGCGGGCTGTGCCACCGCCGACTCCCTCGCGGAGGCCTACGAGCGAGCGCTCTCGACGGACCCGATGAGCGCGTTCGGCGGCATCGTCGCGCTCAACCGCGAGTGCGACGCCGAGACGGCCGAACAGATAGTCGACTCGTTCAAGGAAGTCGTCGTCGCGCCGGGCTACACCGACGCCGCCCTCGACGTCCTCACCGGGAAGCAGAACCTCCGCGTCCTCGACGTGGGCGAACTCGGCGAGCGAACCGACCGCTTGACCGAGAAACCCCTCGTCGGCGGCCGCCTCGTGCAGGAACGCGACCTGTGGGCGCCGACCGTAGACGACCTCGAAATCGTCACGGAGACCGAACCCACCGACGACCAACTGGAGACGATGCTGTTCGCGTGGAAGGTGCTGAAGCACGTGAAGTCCAACGGCATCCTGTTCGCCTCGGGCACCGAGACGGTGGGCGTCGGCATGGGACAGGTGTCCCGCGTGGACGCCGTCAAACTCGCCGCGATGAAGGCCGAAGAGCACGCGGAGGGGAAGGGACCGGCGGGCGCCGTGATGGCCTCCGACGCGTTCTTCCCGTTCCCGGACGGCATCGAGGAAGCCGCCGAGGCCGGTATCGAAGCCGTGATTCAGCCCGGCGGGTCGGTGAACGACGAGGACGTCGTCGCCGCCGCCGACGAACGCGGCATCGCGATGGCGTTCACCGGACGGCGGTGTTTCCGCCACGATTGAGCGAAGCGAAAGCGTGTCTGAAGCTCGAAAGACGGGCGCGAGCGAGTCTTTCGGCGTTTCCGTCACGATTAGTGACGGACGGTCGCATCTGAGCGAAGCGAGACGCGGCGGTTCGGGCGCGGCCGAGCGGTGGTCGACGCGGACGACACCGCAGAGCGGTGATACGGCGGTTCGGGCACGACTGACGGGGGCGTCCGACGCGGGCGGCGTCCCGCCGTCGGTCACGGAGTGTCGATCTACCTTTATCTCCCGAGCGAGCGTCCTCCCGGCACGTACTGGGAATCACCAGTCCGACCACCCGTGAGCACCGTCACACCCACCCCCGACCCGGGGCTCGTCGCCGAACTCCGCGCCGCCGTCACCGGCGACGTGGTGACGCCGACGGACGCGTCCTACGACGACGTCCGAACGCTCTGGAACGGTCGCGTCGACTGCTACCCGGCGTTCGTCGTCCGCGTCGCCTCGACGGCGGACGCCGCGGCAGCCGTACGCTTCGCCCGCGACCACGACCTGCGACTCGCCGTCCGCGGCGGCGGCCACCACGTCACGGGGAGCGCACTCGTCGACGGCGGTCTGGTGGTCGACCTGTCGTCGCTGACCGCCGTCGAACTCGACGCCGAACGCCGGACGGTCCGCGTCGGCGCCGGATGCCGCGTGAGCGACGTGCTCGCCGTCACGCAGGAACACGGCCTCGCCGTGATCTGCGGAAGCGCCGCGCACAACGGCGTCGCCGGGTCGACGCTCGGCGGGGCCATCGGGTGGCTCCGCCGCGCTCACGGCCTCGGCGTCGATTCGCTCCGGTCGGCCGAGGTGGTCACCGTCGACGGCGAGGTACTGACCGCCAGCACCGACGAGAACGCCGACCTGTTCTGGGGGCTCCGCGGCGCCGGCGCCAACTTCGGCGTCGTCACGAGTTTCGAGTTCGACTGCGTCCCCGTCGGTCCGGAGGTGGCCGTCGCGCAGGTGGCCTACCCCGCCCCCGACGCGGCGTCCGTCGAACGCCTGCTCCGCGACTACCGCGCGTACGCCGCCGACGCGCCCGACGAGGTCACGTCGATGGCCGTCGTCACCTCGGTGCCGCCGCTCCCGTTCGTCCCTCCCGAGTTCCACGGCGCCCCCATCGTGATGTACTACGCCGTCTACGCGGGCGACCCCGAGGCGGGCGAGGCGGCGCTCAGCCCCCTCCGCGAGATGGGCGACCCCGCGATGGACGTCAGCGACCGGATGCCATTCCTCGCGCTCCACGAGGTGGCGAACGAACTGTTCCCGACCGGAGACCGCTACTCGTGGCACTCGCTGTACGCGACGGCGGCGTCCGACGACCTGCTGGCGCGACTGGCGGCCCACGGCACCGCCCGGCCCGGGCCGGAGTCGTCGCTCACGCTCTGGCACCTCGGCGGCGCCGTGCGCGACGTGGCGGCCAACGCCACGGCGTACGCGCACCGCGACGCGGCGTTCCTCGTCTCCGTCGAGGCCGGGTGGCGCGACCCGGCCGACGACGAGGCACACCTCGCGTGGGCCGAGAGCGCCTGGTCGGACCTGCTCGACGCCGACGCGACGCTGTCGGCGTTCTACCCCGGCTTCCCCGGGTTCGTCGAGGGCGAGGCGCGCGGGCGGATGGCCTACGGCGACAACTACGACCGCCTCGCCGAACTGAAGGCCGTCTACGACCCGGAGAACCTGCTCGACAGCAACCTCAACGTCCTCCCGGCGCGCTGAGTCTCTTCCCGAACCGGCCCACCGGCCCCGTTCTCGCCCTCAGTCCCGCCCGATGCTCACGACGAGGACGGGGCGACTCGTGTTCTGCACCACCCGTTCGGTGACGCTGCCGAGACTGGCGAGTTTGTCGCGGCCGGTGCGGCCGTGCGTCCCCATCACGACCACGTCCACGTCGTGTTCCTCGGCGTAGTCGAGGATGCAGCGGTAGGGGACGCCGTCGCGGACGGCCGTCGTGCAGTCGACGTCGGCGTCGCGGACCGTCTCGGCGACGCCGTCCACGGCCGTCACGGCGTCCTCGTGCAGCGACTCCTGCAACTCGTCCTTCTGGTCTTCGCCCGCCGCGAGGTAGAGGCGGCGGTCCACCACCGAGAGGACGTGGATCGTCGCCCCCGAGAGCGACGCGACCTCCATCGCGTGTTCGAGCGCCTTCTCCGTCCCCTCGCTACCGTCGGTCGGAACCAGAATCGAATCGTACATCGTCCCCCGATTCGACGCCCGGGGTAATCAACTTCAGTCCCGGCGTACCCCCCGTCGTCGCTCCACGGTCCGACACTCCTAAGCGCAGTCCTCCTGACCATCTGGTATGCAGTATCACGAGGCCGTGCGGTTCCTCCTCGACCTCCGCCGGTTCCAGGTCAAGCCGGGCACCGAGTCCGTTCGGTCGCTCCTCGCCGAGTTCGACGACCCCCACGAGGACGTGACGTTCGTGCAGGTGGCGGGGTCGAACGGGAAGGGCAGTACGGCGCGGATGACCGAGGCGGTCCTCCGGGAAGCGGGGCTGACGGTCGGACTCTACACGTCGCCGCACTTCGAGACGGTCCGCGAACGCGCCCGCGTGGACGGGCGAAAGATACCCGAGTCGGCCGTCCGCGAGTTCGTCGAACGGGCGAAGCCGTGGCTGGTCGAACGCGCCGCCGAGGGTGACCCGCTCACGTTCTTCGAGGTGGTGACGGCGATGGCCATCTGGTACTTCTCCGAGGCCGAGACCGACGTGGCCGTCCTCGAAGTCGGTATGGGGGGGAAACTGGACGCGACGAGCGTCGTCGACCCCGTCGCCGCCGCGGTGACGAACGTCTCGCTCGAACACACGGCCGTCCTCGGCGACACCGTCGCGGAGATAGCCGAGAAGAAGGCCGCCGTCGCGCCCGCGAACCAACCGCTCGTGACGGGCGCGACGGGCGACGCCCTCGCGACCATCCGCGACCACGCCGGGAGCGTCGTCACCGTCGGAACCGACGACGCCGACGTGACCGTCCGCGCGGGCGAACGCGTCACCCACCAGGAGTCGGCCGTCTCGGTCGTCGCCGACGACTGGCGCGTCGAGGGGCGAATCCCGCTTGTGGGCGACTATCAGGCCGTGAACGCCGGTATCGCGTGCGTCCTCGCGCGACAGGTCGCCGACGAACTCGGGGTGGCGCTGGACGCGACGACGCTCGAACGCGGCCTGCGGACCGCCCACTGGCCCGGCCGGTTCGAGGTGATGGAGACGGACCCGTTCGTCGTCCTCGACGGCGCGCACAACCCCAGCGCCTGCGAGTCTCTCGCGACGGTCCTCGACGACTTCGACTTCGGCGCGTTGCACCTCGTCTTCGGCGCGATGCACGACAAGGACCACCGCGCGATGGTCGACGCCCTGCCGGACCCCGACTCGGTGGTCGCCTGCCGCCCGGACAACCCGCGCTCGGAGGACCCCGAGACGCTGGCGCGCGTGTTCGAGAACGCCGGCGCGAACGACGTGACCGTCGGCGACGACGTGGCCTCGGCCGTCGCGACGGCGAGCGAACGCGCCGACGAGGGCGACTGCGTCCTCGCACTCGGCTCGCTGTTCCTCGTCGCCGAGGCGCGTCAGACGTGGACGCGGACGGTGACGCCGGTGGACGTGCGCGACCGAACCGACGCGACCGACCTGCTCGAACGGGCGCACGTCGCCGACAGGGACGCCGCCGAGCGCGCGAGGAGAGCGTCCACCGCGTCGTCCGCCTGTCGCTGCAGCGACGCGACGCCCGGACCGTCACGGAGGCGATGCTGACCGCCGGCGGCGACTGCGCCACCGCCGGCGACGCGGGCAACGGCGAACTCGCGGACGTGGTGCTGTCGGGGACGCTCGCGGCGTTCGACCGCCTGACGACGCGACTCGCCGCCGAATCCGACGGCCTCGCGGCCGTCGCCGCGGACGTGCGAGCGTGCGTCGGCCTCGACTGCGACGCCGGCGGCGACGCTGACGTTGGCACCGCTGACGACACCGACGCCGACGCGACGGCGGACCGGTCGAACGACTACCCGTGGGACGACCGGACGGCGGTGATGGGCATCCTCAACGTCACGCCGGACAGCTTCCACGACGGCGGCGAGTTCTTCGACGCCGACGCCGCCCTCGAACAGGCCGAGGCGATGATAGACGCCGGCGCCGACATCGTCGACGTCGGCGGTGAATCCACCCGCCCGGGAGCCGAGGAAGTGCCCGTCGAGGAGGAGATTCGCCGCACCGTCCCCGTCATCGAGGCGCTCGCCGACGTGGACGCGTTACTGTCGGTGGACACGCGCAAGGCGGCCGTCGCCGAGGCGGCACTCGACGCGGGCGCGGACATCCTGAACGACGTGACCGGGCTCGAAGACCCCGAGATGCGCTTTCTCGCCGCCGAACGCGACGTGCCGGTCATCGTGATGCACAGCATCGACGCGCCCGTCGTCCCCGGCAAGGACGTGACGTACGACGACGTGGTGGACGACGTGATAGACGAACTCCGCGAGCGAATCCTGCTCGCGGAACAGGCTGGCGTCCCCCGGGAGAACGTCATCGTGGATCCCGGAATCGGGTTCGGCAAGTCCAAGCCCGAGGAGTTCGAGCTTCTGGACCGACTCGGCGAGTTCGACGCCCTCGGCTGTCCCGTCCTGTTCGGCCACTCGCACAAGTCGATGTTCGAACACGTCGGCAGCGAGGCGGGCGACAACCTCCCGGCGACGCTCGCGGCGACGGCCCTCGCGGCCGACCGGGGTGCGGACGTCGTCCGCGTCCACGACGTGCCGGAGAACGTCGCCGCCGTGAACGTGGCGCTGGCGACGCGGGACGCGGCGCGGTTCGAGGAGTAGCCCGCCCGTCGCCCGAGCGCCCAACCGTTTTCTCGCCGCCGCGCCTACTCCGACCCGTGTGTACGCTGACCATCGCGTGGCAGGTGTTCGAGGAAGCGCCCGTCGTCGTCGCGGCCAACCGCGACGAACTGACCGACCGGCCGTCTGAACCGCCGAGCGTCGTCGAGGGCGACCCGGCGTTCGTCGCCCCGCGCGACGCGGAGGCGGGGGGGGACGTGGGTCGGATACAACGAGCGCGGCGTCTTCGTCGGCGTCACCAACCGCTGGGTCGAGGTGGCGGGCGGCGGCGAACGCTCTCGCGGTCGACTCGTCCGCGACGCCTGCGGGCGGAGAGCGCCGCGGCCGCGCGCGAGACGGTGGAAGCCGCCGTCGCGGCGGACACGTACGACGGGTTCAACCTCGTCGTCGCCGACGCCGCCGACGCCTTCCTGTTCGAGTGGGACGGGACGCTGTCGACGACGCGACTGACGCCGGGCGTCCACGTCGTGGTGAACGTGGGGGCCGACGGCGACTACTTCGAACCCGCGCGCCGGCCCGAGGCGGGGCGGGAGCAGGCGGACAACGCCCGACGCGTGCGCGAGGCGCTCGAACCCCGCGAACGGTCCGACCGGGAGTCCGCCGACGCGTGGCGCGAGCGTGCGGCGTCGGTGCTCCGCGACCACGACTACGGCGTCTGCGTCCACGACCCAGAGGGCCGGTACGGCACCCGGTCGTCGTCGCTCGTCACCTTGCGGGCCGACGGCGACGCCGACTACGCCTTCGCCCCGGGGCCGCCCTGCGAGACGGCGTACGAACCCGTCGAAAGTCAGGTTTAAACGGCACGCGGACGACTCACGGGATATGAGCGCAGGCGAGGCCGAAGCCGACCTCTCGGACGACGAACGTGCAGGACTCGAACTCATCCGAGAGACCGGCGGCATCCACCAGAGCGACTTCTGGAAGGAACTCGACATCACCTCCCGGAAGGGAAGCCGTATCGCAGAGCGTCTGTTCTCGCTCGACCTCATCAACCGCGAAGAGACGGTGTACAACGGACACAACACCTACTACCTCGAACCGACCGCGCGCGACCTCGACTTCTCGATGCTGATGGCCGGCGACATGCTGTCGCCGTTCATCGGCGAGGAGGAGATAAACGCCAACAGCAACGCCTTCTCGCAGTGCTGATGAACCTCGCGTACGAGGAGTACTGAACCGCCGCCGTCGCGGCCTCCACCGTCGTCCGCGGCCCCTACCGCCGTCGTTTCGACCCGCGAGACGCATCGCTCGTGAGCGTCGGTGACGGCGTCGGGACCGTCCGGAGTCGAGGGCGACGCGACTCCGTGAAAACTGCGCGTCGAAGCGTCGAGGAGAGTCCGCGGGTAGCGAGTGCGGGACTACTCGGCCGGTTCGTCCGTCTCGTCCTCGTCCGTCGGTTCGAGGTCGTTCTCGACGATGTACTCGTCTATCTCGTCGTTGGTGAGTTCGACGAACGCCTCCGTCTCGGTGGTGACGGTGGCCACGTCGACGCCGCCCGATTCGAGTTGGCCCTCGTTCGTGGAGGCGATGGCGCGGAGTGCGAGCCCGATGCCCTCGTCGAGAGTCAGGTCGTCGCGGTAGTTCTCTTCGAGGTACTCCTGGAGGTCACCTCGTTCGGCACCGATGGAGACGGCCTTCCACTCGTACGGCGTCCCCGAGGGGTCCGTCTCGTACAGGCGCGGCGTGCCGTTCTCGATGCCGCCGATGAGGAGGGCGACGCCGAACGGACGTGCGCCGCCGACCTGCGTGTACTGCTGGATGTGGTCGGTGACTTCCTTCGTCAGCGTCTCGATGCCGATGGGTTCGCCGTAGCGCAGTCGGTTGACCTGCGCCTGCCGGCGGGCGAAGTCGATCAGTTGGCGCGCGTCGGCGACGTGGCCGGCCGAGGCGATGCCGACGTGGTCGTCCGCCTTGTGAATCTTCTCGACGCTCGTCGGTTCCATGAGTGGCGACCGGGAGCGCTTGTCGGCGGCGAGGACGACGCCCTCGGGCGCCGGACCCCGATGCTCGCCGTCCCTCGTTTGACTGCTTCACGCGCGTACTCTACCTGGTAGAGACGACCATCGGGCGAGAAGATGGTAATCCCGCGGTCGTATGCCTGCTGTTGGGCTTGTCCCTGCATAAGTTATCACTCGAAATCGAGTTGCGCCGCGCCGACGAACCCGTCGGCCCCGCGAACGTCGACCCGTGAATCACGGATGACGGCGGGCCGCGACTCGTCCTCGAACACGACGTCTCTCTCTTCGGAAGTTCCGGCCCGGCGTCCTAAATACCTTTCTTCACAGGCACGCACCGTACCGGAGACGCCGGCGACGCGGACGCCGACGGGCGACCCGTTGACCGTCGAGAGGCAGGTGAGCGCCGCCCGGGCCCGGTCCTCCGCGCCGCGGTAGGCGCGCACCACCGTCTCGCCCTCCCCGTCGGCGAAGGAGAACGACAGCACCGTCAGGTCGGCCGCGGCGCTTCCGCTGTCGCCGAACAGGTTCTGCGCGGCGTACCACAGTTCGCGCTGGAAGTCCCCCCGGTCGAACGACGCGTCGGGCCACGACTCCAGTTCGACGGCGAGGTAGCGCCACCGGGGCTGGAGGTGTTTCGGCAGGTGTTTCATCTACTCGTCGACCGGGAGTCGGTCGCTCGCGTCACCAGATTTCATCTGGTGGGCTGTCGAGCTTCGCTCGACAACGTCGCCGAACCGTTCTGCCACCAGCACGCCCACCTGGTCGTGGACGCGTTCGACGGCGGTGAGGACGAACCCCTCGTCGGTGAGGGCGTCAGCGAGCGTCCCCACCGTCGCCGGGTCGTCGACATCGGGGCTGTAGAACGGCTCCTCGGGGTCGGGCTCCCCGAAGAACATCAGGTCGCCGAGGACGAATCGGCGGGGGTCCAGGTCGGCGACGACCGAGATGGCCTCGCGTTTCTCCTCGTCGGAGAGGTGGTGCATGGCGAAGTTCGAGACTACGACGTCGACGCGAGCGCCGTGAGCGTCGGCTCGGGGCGTCTGCGACGACCCGGTGTCCACCTCGCCGTCGTAGTTCGGGTCGCGGAAGCGACCCTCGCCGAACTCGACGTCGTCGATACCTTCGCGCTCGGCCTTCTCGCGGGCCCGTTCGAGCATCCCCTCGCTGACGTCGCGGCCGACGACGCGCTTCGCCGTCGGCGCGAGGGCGAGGGCTATCGCGCCCGTCCCCGTCCCCAGGTCGAGGACGACGTCCTCGTCGGTCGGTTCGGCGTGGTCGATGACGAGGTTCGCGCAGGCGCGGTACGCTTCCGAGTCCTGTGACTCGTCGTAGTCGGCGGCCGCGTCGGAGAAGCGGGCGGCGTGTTCCTCAATCGTCTTCTTCATATCTGCCACGTTCGACACCCGGGGCTATGAACGACTCGGACAAGCGCTCCCGGTTGCGGGCGGCGACGTCACCCCACGCGGCGAGTCCCTCGCGGACCCACTCGGCCCCGAGGCCGATTTCGTCGCCGACGGCCGCGAGTTCGCGCGGGGCGCGGAGCGCAAGGTGCGAGGCGGCGTTGGCGCTGACGACGTACGGCGCGTCGTAGTGGTCGAGGATGCGCTTGAGTTTGCGCAGCGAGTCGAGGTGCTGGACGCGGTGGCCGCCGGTCGAACGGAGGACCGGCCCGAGGTCGAACTCGACGGCGACGCCGTTCCGCTCGGCGGCCTTCGCGAGGACGTGGTTCACGTCGCCGTCGCCGGCGAACGGCCGAGTCAACACGTCCACGCGGTCCTGTTCGACCGCGAAGCGGTTCAGGCGGTCCGTCCCGCCGCGGACCAGCACCAGCGTCCGGTCCGGGCGGTAGTTGCCGACCGCGCCGCTTGCCTGCTCCGGCCCCTCGGCGACGATTTCGACGGCGTCGACCACGTCGCACGGCGCCTCCTCGCGAAGCGTCTCGTAGTCGGGGCTCGCGTCGTCGCCGCGGACGACCACGCCGTCGTACCCGTAGCGGCCGGCCGTCGTCGCGAATCGGGCCGCCGTGCTGTCGCCGTCGGGGTGCGCGTGGACCGCCTCGTACATACTCGACTCGACTCCGCGGACGTGTATGGCAGTTACGCTTCCGCGGGACGGCGACGCGGCCGTCGAACGGACGGGGCGCTCAGTTCGCTCCGACGAGTTCGCCGACGGCGTCGGTGAGGGCGTCCGCGGCGCGGCGCACGTCGGCGACGCGGACGTACTCGCGGTCGGCGTGCGCCACCGCGCCCGTCTCGTCCGCGAGGACGCCGGGGCCGAAGACGACGACGGGGGCGGGCGCGAAGTACGACGCCTCCGTCGCCGCGGTGAACGGCCGGACGACCCCGGACCCGCCCGCGCGGTCGGACGCCGCGGCCAGAGTGCGGACGAGTTCGTGGTCCTCGTCGGTGGCGAACGCTTCGAGGAACGGCGTCGGTCGCTCGGTGAGGTCGAACGCGACGCCCACGTCGTCCGGGACGGCGTCGCGGACGGCAGTCTCCAGCGAGTCTCGGACGCCGCGGCCGTCTCGGGCGGGACGCTCCGCCGGTCGAGGACGAGTTCGCACGTCGCGGGCACCTGGTTCGTCGCGGCGCCGCCCTCGACGGTCGTCGGCGTGAGCGTCGCCGCGCCCAACTGCGGGTGGGCGGCGCGCCCGTCGTCGAACGCGCGAATCGCCGCGAGGGCCCGTTCGAGGGCGAACACCGCGTTGACGCCCGACTGCGGTTCGGCGGCGTGCGAGGCGACGCCCGACAGCGTGAGCGTGCCCTGAAACCGGCCCTTGGCGGCGGTGCAGACGTCGAGACCGGTCGGTTCGCCGACGACGTACATGTCGGCGTCGAGGTCGAGTGCCGCCGCGCCGGTCGAGAGCACCTCCTCGTCGGGCGTGACCGCGAGCGTCACCCGCGCGTCGTCGGCCGGTTCGACGGCGAAGAACGCCGCGAGGATGGCGGCGAGGGGACCTTTCGCGTCGCAGGACCCGCGGCCGCGAATCACGTCGTCTCCGCCGTCGGTCGTTCGCTCGAACGGGACGTGCGGCGAGACGGTGTCGATGTGCGTGTTGAAGACGAGATGCGTCTCGGGGTCGGCGGCACCCCTCGCGGCGACGACGTTGCCCGCGTCGTCCACCGCGGGGTCCGCGCCGTGCGACGCCAGCGTCTCCACGAGGAGCGTCCGCATCTCCGAGACGCCGTCGTTCGAGGCGACGGGGACGGCCCGTTCGAGGAAGGCGACCGGGTCGAACCCCATCAGGGAGAGCGGACGTCCACGTCGAGTTCGGTCTCGAACTCGCGTTCGGTCGGCCCGGAGAGAGTGGCCGGACCGTCGTCGGGGACCGTGATTTCGAGGTCGCCGCCGGGCGGCGAGACGGTCACGGCGGCGTCGCCGTCGAGGAGTCCGACGCGCTTGCCGGCGGCGACGACGGCGACGGCGCCGGTGCCGCAGGACTGCGTCTCGCCCTCGACGCCGCGTTCGAACGTGCGCTGACTGAACGACCCGTCGTCGTTCGGAGAGGCGACGGTGACGTTGGCGCCCTCGGGGAACACGTCGGCGTGGCGGACGGCGGGCGCGACGGCGTCGAGGTCGACGTCGTCCACGTCGTCGACGAACGCGACGGCGTGCGGGACGCCCGTGTTCACGGCGGTGACGGTCAGTCCTTCGACGTCCTCCTCGACGAGTTCGGACTCCCGGGCGAGGGGGACGTCGCGCGGGCGGAACGAGGGGTCGCCCATCTCGATGGTGACCCGGTCGCCCTCGACGACGGCGTGGCGCGTGCCGGCGGGCGTGTCTATCATCAGTTCCGACGACCCGGTCCGCCCGGCGGCCCACGAGGCGGCGCACCGCGCGCCGTTGCCGCACATCGCGGCGACGGAGCCGTCGGGTTGGACGAGGGTCATCACGACGCGGGGCGGCGAGTAGCGACGTTCGAGTGCGAGAAAGAGGACGCCGTCCGCGCCGCGCCGTTCTGCCTCCGCGCCGCCGATACCCGAGTCTCGGTTGCAGTGCGTCGACGCGAACGCGGGTCGGTCGGGGACCGACTCCTCCGCGTCCACGACGATGAAGTCGTTTCCGGTTCCGTGATACTTTGCGACAGGGATTCGTTCGTGAAGTACGCTCATTCTTCTAACTCCGTGAGGTCAGCCAGGGTCTCTCGTCGCCGCACGAGGCGGGCGTCTCCGCCCGAGAGTGCGACTTCGGCCGGTCGAGGCCGCGAGTTGTAGGTGCTTGCCATCTCGTATCCGTAGGCACCCGCGTTCCCGACGGCGAGGAGATGTCCTCGACGGGGAGCGGCGAGTAACCTGTTCTCACACATCACATCCGAGGACTCACAGATAGGGCCCGCGACGGTGGCAGATATCGCCTGAACGTCCTCGGTCGCCGACAGGTTCCGAATCTCGTGGTAGGCGTCGTACATCGCGGGGCGGAGCAGGGTGGTCATCCCCGCGTCCACGCCGACGACGGTGGCGTCGGGCGCCTCCTTGACGGTGTTGACCCGCGTGAGGAGGACGCCCGCGTCGGCGACGACGTACCGGCCGGGTTCGACCGCGAGGGTGCCCGACACGTTGCCGAGGGCCTCCCGCGTCGCGTCGGCGACGCTCTCGAGGTCGAGGGGCGGTTCGTCCTCGCGGTAGGGCACGCCGAACCCGCCGCCCACGTCCACGAACTCGAGGGGGCCGACGCGGGACGGCCACCTCGCGGGGCGAGTTCGCCCGATCCGTCGGACCGTCGCGGTGGTTCGACAGGTCGTGCCGGAGATACCGCTCCCGGCGT
>NZ_WPCD01000154.1:0-8860 GCF_009741955.1 Halogeometricum sp. CBA1124
CACCGTCGCCGTCGTCCTCGGCGGCGTGCTGACCGACGTCGGCGCGCTCCCCCTCCTCGGCGCGATGGTCGCCGCCGTCGTGGCGTGGGACGCCGGGGAACGGGCCGTCTCGCTCGGCGAACAGGTCGGCGTGCGCGGCCGGACGTGGCCCGTCGAGGTGACGCGGACGGCGGCGACGGCGCTCTACGGCGGCGCAGTCGTCGGCGCGACGCTCGCCGTCAGAGAGTTGAACGTCACCGACGTGCCCCTCGTCGGACTGCTGCTGTTGCTCTGCGGCACCGTCGCGGTGCTGGTCGCCCTCTCGAACCGCTGAGCCTGACGGCGCGGAGCCGTCGAAAACAGTTCACTACTACCGCTACTGCGCCCGTCGGCGCGCGTTCACCGACGGGACCGTGAGTCCGTCGAGGACGTCTTCGAGGACGCCTCGCTGGTCGACCTGTCCGACGCGGGCGTCGGGCGTGAGCGTGAGACGGTGCGCGAGGACGGGCTTGGCGACGGCGTTCACGTCGTCGGGCGTCACGAACTCCCGCCCCTGGATGGCCGCGAGTGCGCGCGCCGCCTCGAACAGTCGCTGCGTCGCCCGCGGTGAGACCCCCTCCCGGACGCGGTGGTCCTCGCGCGTCGCGCGGGCCACGCTGACGACGTACTTCCGCACGTCGCGTTCGACGTGGACCCGTTCGGGCGCGGTACGGACGTCCGTCGCCGTCCGGTCGTCGCAGACCCGACTCGCCGTCGGCGACTGTTCGTGGCGTTCGGCGCGCCGGTCGATGAGTTCGAGTTCGCCCGCCTCGTCGGGGAAGCCGAGACTCGTCTTGACGACGAAGCGGTCCTTCTGCGCCTCGGGCAACTCGAACGTCCCCTCCTGTTCGACGGGGTTCTGGGTGGCGATGACGAAGAACGGGTCCGGGAGCGGGTACGTGTCGCCGTCCACCGTCACCTGCCCCTCCTCCATCGCCTCCAGCAACGCGGCCTGCGTCTTCGGCGAGGCGCGGTTTATCTCGTCGGCGAGGACGACGTTGGCGAAGATGGGACCGGACTGGAACTCGACTCCCGCGAGCGTTCGTCGAACACGTGCGTGCCCGTCACGTCCGACGGGAGCAGGTCCGGCGTGAACTGCACGCGCGAGGCCGAGAGGCCGAGTGCGGTGGCGAACGACCGCGCGGTGAGCGTCTTGCCCGTCCCGGGGACGTCCTCGAGGAGGACGTGCCCGCGGGAGAGGTAGCCGAGGAGAATCGTCCGCAACACCGACCGGTCGGCGACGACGGCGTCGCCCACTTCGTCCAGAACGTCCCGACAGTGACTGGCGCAGTCTCCGACGTGCATGTGCGGACTGTGCGCGGGGACGCGGATTAGTAGAGAGCGGGTAAGACTGACAGGTGTCCCCAGCGCGGGTTCGGTCGGCTTCCGGCCTGAGCGGGCGTCGAGGACCGGTTAAGCTCCTCCTACCCGGAGCGGCGTGTCAGCGCGGTGAGACTGTCGAGGGAGACGGGTCGAGCGGGGTCAACGCGGGAGACGGGTCGAGCGGGTCGGACGGCGCGGTCAGTCGCCGAACGGACCCATGCCGCCGAGTCCGCCGCCGCCACCGCCGCCCTGATTCTGCAACTTCTTCATCATCCGCTGCATGTCGCCGTCGCCCATCCCCTGGAACTGCTTGATGGTCCGCTCCATCATCTTGTGCTGTTCGAGGAGTTCCTGCACCGTCTCCTCGTCTTTGCCGGACCCGCGGGCGATGCGTCGGACGCGCGAGGCGCCGACGGTGCGGGGGTTCTCCAGTTCCTCCTCTGTCATCGAGTCCATGATGACGTCGAACGACCGCATCCGGTCCTGCGTGACGTCCATCGCGTCGTCCGGCAGTTGGTCCTTGAACCCGCCGCCGAGACCCGGAATCATGTCGAGAACCTGGTCCAGCGGACCCATGCGGTTCATCGCCTCCATCTGCTTCTGCATGTCCTTGAGGGTGAACGACCCCTTCATGATGTCCTCGGGGTCCCAGTCGTCGTCCTCCTCTTGGGTCTCGGCCATCGCGCGTTCGACCCGTTCGGACAACTGCTTCAGGTCGCCCATCCCCAGCAAGCGGGAGATGAAGCCGTTGGGTTCGAAGCGCTCGATGTCCTGCACCGTCTCGCCGGTGCCGAGGAAGCCGATGGACGAGTCCGTCTCGTTCACCGCGGTCAGGGCGCCGCCGCCCTTCGCCGTCCCGTCCAACTTCGTGATGACGACGCCGTCGATGCCGATGGAGTCGTCGAACTGGCGCGCCTGGTCCTTCGCGCCCTGCCCGATGGCGGCGTCGAGGACGAGCAGCGAGCGGTCGGGGTTCACCGCCCCCTCTATCTGCTCTATCTCGTCGATGAGGGCGTCTTCGAGGGCGTGCGACCCGCGGTGTCGACGATGTGGACGTCGGCGTCCTCGGTGGCCTCCAGTCCGTCGCGAGCGATTTTGACGGGGTCCTCCTCCTCGGGGTCGCCGTAGAACTCCACCTCCGCGCGTTCGCACATCTGCTTGGCCTGATCGTACGCGCCCGGACGGAACGTGTCCGTCTGGATGACGGCCGCGCGCAGGCCCTTCGTGGAGAACCACCACGCCATCTTCGCGGCGGTGGTGGTCTTGCCCGACCCCTGCAGGCCGGCCAGCAGGATGGTCTGCGGTTCCAGCGGAATCTCCGTCGACTCGCCGATGAGGCCGACCAGTTCCTCGTAGACGATTTTGAGGACGTGGTCGCGGGCGGACGTGCCGCCGGGCGGTTCTTCGTTCAGCGCGCGCTCCTCGATGGACGAGGAGAGGTCCATCACGAGGTTCACGTCCACGTCCGCAGAGAGGAGCGAGCGTTGAATCTCGCGGACGATCTCCTCGACGTCTTCCTCGTCGAGGCGGGACTTCCCCTGCAGTTTGTCGAGACTGCCGCGGAGGGAACTCCCGAGATTGTCGAGTACCATTGTCTCTCCCTACGCCGCCGCCGGTGTAAAGGCTTTATCCGTCGCTATTCCGAGTCCGGACCGTCGAAGCCGCGTGTCCGCCCGCGAGCGAGGAGGGGGGTCGTGCCCGAGTGTCGAGCGAACGAGAACGCCGGACGCACCGGCCCAGAACCGCCGGCGGGCAAAGCACTATCCCGAGACCGGCCGAGGATACCGACGATGACCGAACTCCTCGTCCTCGACGACCCGGCGCACGGCATCCCCGCCTCCGAGTACGCCGACGCACTGCGAGAGCGTCTCCCGGACGCCACGGTCCGCCACGAACGGACGGCCGACGGCACGGTAGCGGCCGCCGGCGACGCCGACGTGGTGACGGGCATCCGCCTCCCGGACGACGTGCTGGCGGCGGCCACGGAGATGCGCCTGTTCGCCGCCGGGTCGGCCGGGACCGACACCTGCCGCTGGACCGACTCCGCGAACGCGGGGTCACCGTGACGAACGCCTCGGGCGTCCACGGGCCGAACATCGCCGAACACGTCCTTGGGTGGCTGCTCACCCTCGCGCGCAGTCTCGACGAGGGCATCCGCCGGCAGGAACGGCGGGAGTGGCGACAGTTCCAGGCGTTCGGCGAACTCCGGGGGTCGACCGTCACGGTGGTCGGTCTCGGGGCCATCGGACGGGCCGTCGTCGAGCGGTTGGAACCGTTCGGCGTCGACACCGTCGGCGTGCGCTACACGCCGTCGAAGGGCGGCCCGACGGACGAGGTGGTCGGGTTCGACGAGATAGAGTCCGCGCTGGTGCGGACGGACTACCTCGTCCTCGCCTGCCCCCTGACCGAGACGACGAGGGGATTGATAGACGCCGACGCGTTGGACTCGCTGCCGACGGACGCGGCGGTGGTGAACGTCGGCCGCGGCGGCGTCGTCGACACGGACGCTCTCGTCGGCGCGATTCGCCGCGGCTACGTCCGCGCCGCCGCACTCGACGTGACCGACCCCGAACCCCTCCCGCGCGACCACCCGCTGTGGGACTTCGAGAACGTCCTCATCACGCCCCACGTCTCGGGCTACACGCCGCACTACTGGACGCGACGGGCGGACGTCCTCGCGCGCAACGTCGAACGGGTCGCGGAGACGGGCGAGTGGACGGGACTGGAGAATCAGGTGTCGCCCTGAGCGCGGCCTTTTAGTCCGCCGGGGCGCGAACCGGAGACGATGACGGGCGCACTCGCCGGACTGACGACGACGACGTTCCTCGCGTTCTGCGGGGCCGCCGTCGCACTCATCCTCACCCCCGGGCCGGACACGATGTACGTCCTCGCCCGCGGGATGCAGGGCCGCGGCGCGGGCGTCCGGTCGGCGCTGGGCATCTCGACGGGCGTCCTCGTCCACACCGCCGCCGCGGCACTGGGACTCGCGGCCCTCCTGCGCGCCGCGCCGACGGCCTACCGCCTCGTGAAGTACGCCGGCGCCGTCTACCTCGTCTACCTCGGCGTCTCCGCCGTTCGCGACGACGAGTTCGACCCCGCGATAGAGACGGACGCCGAGGCGAGTTTCCGCCGCGGCGTCCTCGTCAACGCCCTCAATCCGAAAGTCGCGCTGTTCTTCCTCGCCTTCCTGCCGGGGTTCGCGGGGAGCGGTTCCGGTGCGGACGCGCGGATGTTGCTCCTCGGCGCGACGTACGCCGCGCTCACCGCCCTGTACCTCACCGTCGTCGCGGTGGCGTCCGGGCGAGTCGGCCGAATACTGTCGTCTTCGCGCTTCTCGTCGGGGTTGAGCTGGCTCGGCGGGAGCGTGATGGTCGCGCTCGGCGTCGGCGTCGCCATCGACTGAGGAGCCGGTGCTGGAGTGGAAACGAAGGGGTCAGCGAAGCGATAAACACGGTCCGAAAACGTCGGAGTCGCGGGCGCGAAACCGTCGTCGTCGGGAGTTCGAGAACAGTCGCGCGACCGTCACTCCTCGTCGCCGAGGAGGCGGTCGACCATTCGCTCGGGGTCGAACTTCTCGATGTCGTCGTAGCCCTGTCCCACGCCGAGGAACAGGATGGGCTTGCCCGTGACGTAGGCGATGGAGATGGCCGCGCCGCCGTTGGAGTCGGCGTCCGCCTTCGTGAGGACGGCGCCGTCTATCTCGGCGGCGTCGTTGAACTTCTTCGCGCGTTCGACGGCGTCCTGCCCGGCGACGGCCTCGTCCACGAACAGCGTCATGTCCGGGTCGACCACGCGGTCTATCTTCTCCAACTGCGCCATCAGGTCGTTGGAGGTGTGTAGGCGGCCGGCGGTGTCGCCGAGGACGACGTCGATGTCGTGGGCCTCGGCGTACTCGACGCCGTCGTAGAGCACCGCCGCCGGGTCGCCGCCCTGTTCGTGCGAGATGAGCTTCGTGTCGAGGTTCTCCGCGTGCTTGCGAATCTGCTCGTTCGCCCCCGCCCGGTAGGTGTCGCCGTTGGCGAGGACGACCGAGAGCCCCTGCTTCTCGAAGTAACGGGCCATCTTGGCGATGCTCGTCGTCTTCCCGACGCCGTTGACGCCGGTGAAGATGAGCGTGACGGGCTTGTCCGCCTCCGCGATTCGCTGGTCGAAGTCGAACTGGCCGACGCTGATGACGTCGTAGAGCGCGTCGTGAAGCGCCTCCTGAACGAGTTGGCCCATCGTCTCGACCTGTCGGCGCGACTCGCCGATCATCTTCTCGCGGATGGTGTCCAGAATCTCTTCTGCGACGTGCATCTCCACGTCGCTCTCGAGCAGCGCCATCTCCAGTTCCCACAGGGGGTCTTCGAGGTCCTCCTCCTCGATGATTATCTTCCCCGTGGCGAACGCCGCGGCGCGCTTGAGTCGGCCCGCGCCGGCGGACCGCTTCTCGTCGGCTTCGAGGGCCTCGCTCGCGGCGTCGGAGGCGAGTCGCTCGCGCGGCGGTTCCTCCTCGTCGTCGGCGTCGGTCGCGGCGTCGTCGACGCGTCGTCGGCGGGTTCGACCGCGTCGGCGTCCGTCGACTCCGGTTCGGGCGTCGTCGCCGGCTCCGACTCCGGCGGCGTCCGCGCGTCGGTGTCGGCGTCGCCCGTCCGTGCGGGCGTCTCGTCTGCGCTCTCGGAGAGGGAGACGCCGCCGGGGTCTTCGCCCGGCATCTGGGCGGTCGTCTCACCGGATTCGGTCTCGCCGTGGGCGGCGTCCGGGGTGCCGGCGGCCGGTTCGTCGGTCGCCACCGTCTCGGCGTCCGCGTCGTGCGTCTCGGACCCCGTGGGCGCGTCGGCCTCCTCGGCGTTCTCGGGAGCGTCGGCCGCAGCCTCGTCCGCCGCGGCCTCCTCGGCCTCGGCCTGCGCTTCGGCCTTCTCCTCGGCGGTGTCCTCGACGTCTTCGCGGAAACTGTTGAGCTTCTTTTTCAGTCCGTCGAACATGTGAAAGCGTGGAAAGGTGGGTCGCCGACGTTACTCGCCGTCTTCGTCGCCCTGCATCTGCTGCATCTGCTGCATCTGCTGTTGCTGCATCTGCTGCTGCATCTGCTGAGCCTGCTGTTCGAGTTCCGAGCTCTCGTCTTCGAGGTCGGAAATCTCGCCCTCGACCTCCGCGATGCGCTCGTCGAGCGCGTCCTGCTTCGTGCGGAGGGCGTCGATGGCGTCGCCGGACTCCTGCTCTGCGGCGTAGTTGCCGCCGAGGTCGACGATGACCTCGTCGATGTCCTGGACTTCGGCGCGGAGGTACGCGCCGCCGCCGAGGGGCACCTGCACGGTCGAACCCGTCTCGAGCGTCTCGATGGCTTCGACGGCTTCGTCTATCTCGTTCTTCTCCTGCTCGAGGTCATCGACGTCGCCTTCGAGCTCCGTTATCTCCTCGTCGATCGCCTGCAGTTCCTGCGAGAGCTGCTGGAGTTGCTGCTGGCCGCCGCCACCGCCCATACCGCCCATCATGCGGCCGACACCTCCGAAATCTCGATCTGCGTGCGCTTGAGCCCGTGCTGGCTCCCGATGTTCGAGAGGACGTGCTCGCGGGCGACGTTCTCGTTCGGCGCCTCGACGGCGGTCTGGAACTTGCTGTAACCGTCGCGGCTCTGGAACTGGCCGCTCACCGTAAATTGACTCATACCCGCATCCTCGGCCCGCGAGCGGGAAGTATCTTCCTACTCGGAGTAGCGTTCGCAGGAGCGACGAATCGAACGCCCGAGGTGACGACTCGGAGACGAGAGCGTGGAGGAAGAGAGCGAGGACGGGCGGGCGTCAGTCGAGATAGCCCAGCGTGTCCTCGACGCGGCCGAGTTCCGGCCCGGTCGTCTCCTCGCCGACGACGTAGCCGGCTTCGTTGGCGACCAGCCCGGAGCCGACGAGCGGTGCGCCGTAGTTGACCGTCCCGATGTCGGCGCGCACGTCGAGCAGTTCCTCGAGCGCTTCCAGTTCGGGTTCGCGGGACTTGGGGTGACAGAGCACCCCGTCGTTCGACGCGACGGCGGCGGTGCCGACGGTCCGACGTCCGCGAGGTCACCGCGTTCGGCGGGGACGCCGAGGGCGTCCTCGACGACGGCGAGGGCGTCCTCGGAGAGGTCCGGGTGGACGTACGCGCCCGTGTCGTTGGCGAGGACGACGTTTCCGGCGGCGTTGATGCGGCCGGGGAGTTCGCTCACGGGGACGCCGGCGGCGTCCTCGATGGTCTCCTTCTCTCGCTCGGTCGCGCGGGCGGAGACGAGGATGCCGTGGCCGTTACCCATCGCTAGGGCACCGACGGTTCCGGACCCGCCGACGGTTGTCTTCACCGCGGGCACGTCGAGTTCCGCGGTCATCGCGTCGACGACGTCGTCCTCGGCGTCCGGACGGACGACGAGCACGTCGTCGGTCACGCAGGCGAAGACGCCGACGTAGGCCGAGCCAGCGAAGGAGGCGCGAAGCACCGTTATTCGGCCGGTTCGGCTTCGACGACCTGTTCGCCCTCTTCGTCGAATCGAGCGGCGCGAACGCGGAACTTGCTCGGCGGGTTCTGCCGGCCGCGGCCGCCGATTTCCTCGTTGATGGCGGGGTCGAGACGGACGTCCTCGGCGTCGACCGAGAAGTGCTGTGCGAGGTGTTCGCGGATGAGCTTCATCGCGCGACCCGCACGCTCGTACGAGGGGACGGCCTTCACGTCGCGGAGCGGCACCGTGATGACGCGCTCCTCGAAGTCGCTTGCACTCATCGCTTACTCGTCCGTGTCACTCCGCCGCCAGTTGCGACGCTTGGGGTTTCGCGTGACTTCCATGTCGGTCTTCATCATGACCCACGCGGGGACGCGACTGTTCTGACGCTCCAGTTTGGCCAGACGCTTCTTCTTGGCCTTCGACTTCTTGCTCATGGTGTCCGGAACTACCCTCGGCCGGCATAAAATCTTGTTCCTTCGGTTCCGCCGGTGACACGGACGCTCACGCCCCCGATATCGGCGGCCTGACGCCGTCGAAGGCGGCGTGGGACCCGAGCTCGAACGCCCGACGCGACGCGGGGGCGAACCGAGTCATTCAGGGCGGTTCGTCGCTTCGAGGCGAGCGATGCGTCACCGGACCACCGTCGTCTTCCTCGTTCTCTCTGCGATATGGGGCACCGCTTTCGTCGTCACGAAGGTGGGGCTCGACTCGTTGCCGCCCGCGCTGTTCGCCGCGGTTCGCTTCGACGTGGCCGCCGCCGTCCTGTTCGGCGTCGCTCTCCTGCGGAGCGACCGGCTCAGACCCGCCTCCCGAGCCGAGTGGTTTCCCATCCTCACCGGCGGCGCGCTCAACATCGGCGTCCACCACGCCTTCCTGTTCTCCGGGCAGGTGTACGTCGGGAGCGCCGTCGCCGCCGTCCTCCTCGGCCTCATCCCGGTCATCACGCCGGCGCTCACCCGCATGACCGCCTCGGCGGACCGCCTCTCGCCCGTCGGTGCCGTCGGCGTCCTCCTCGGCTTCGTCGGCGTCGTCGTCATCGCCGACCCGAACCCGTCGAACCTCCTCGGTTCG
>NZ_WPCD01000134.1:0-10199 GCF_009741955.1 Halogeometricum sp. CBA1124
CGTTTCTCGCCCCCTCCTCACTTCTGCTTCCTTCTCCTCCTCACTCTGCTTCCTTCTCCTCCTCACTCTGCTTCCTTCTCCTCCGTCACTCCCGACACGTAGTTGCGGTTTCGAGACCGAAGCCGACCCGTCTCGCGACCTCGGAAAGAGAAGTCGCCCTGTCGCGCCCGCTCGCTCCGAACTGGCCCTTCAGACGATTCGGCGGACTACCGAACGACCGTGCCGCCGGCACCGAATCGATTTCGAATCGAATCTCGGGCGGCCACGAAACTGAACGTTCGAAAGGGAAACCCGATTGAATAGGGCACCCGTATGTACACCCAATGACCCACCGACGAAGCAGAATCGACATTCAGGGGATGAGCTGTGCGAACTGCTCGCAGACCGTCTCCGAGACCGTCGAGGCCCTCGACGGGGTGTCGGAGGCCAACGTGAACTTCGCCACCGACGAGGGGACGGTCGAGTACGACCCCGACCGGGTGACGCTCTCGGCCGTCTACGACGCCATCGAGAGCGCTGGCTACTCGCCGGTGGCGGAGACGACGACCATCGGTATCACGGACATGTCGTGCTCGAACTGCTCGGAGACGGTGCAGGACGCACTCGAAGGACGCCGGGCGTCGTCTCGGCGGACGTGAACTTCGCTACCGACGAAGCGCAGGTGACGTACAACCCGGCGGAGGCGTCGCTGTCGGACCTCTACGACGCTATCGAGGGGTCGGGGTACTCGCCCGTCCGCGATGACGACGGAAGCGGGGAGTCCGCCGAGGACCGCCGCGACGCCGCTCGCAAGGAGGAAATTCGCAAGCAACTCCGACTGACGCTGTTCGGGGCGGCGCTGTCGGTGCCGATGCTGTTCTTCCTCGTGGACAAACTCCTCCTCGGGGGGAACCTGCCCGAGCAGGTGTTCGGCGTCCGGTTCGGGTGGGTGGAGTTCGCCCTCGCGACGCCCGTGCAGGTGATACTCGGCTGGCCGTTCTACCGGAACGCGTACAAAGCGGTCGTGAAGAACCGGACGGCGAACATGGACGTGCTCATCGCGCTGGGGTCCTCGACGGCGTACCTCTACTCCGTCGTGGTCCTCCTCGGCCTCCTCGCCAGCGAGGGGCTCTACTTCGACACGGCCGCCCTCATACTGGTGTTCATCACGCTGGGTAACTACCTCGAAGCCCGGTCGAAGGGACAGGCCAGCGAGGCGCTTCGGACCCTCCTGGAGATGGAGGCGGACACGGCCACCCTCGTCGACGACGACGGCACCGAACGCGAGGTGCCCATCGAGGACGTCGAGGTGGGCGACCGGATGAAGGTTCGCCCCGGCGAGCAGATACCGACCGACGGCGTCGTCGTCGACGGACAGAGCGCCGTCGACGAGTCGATGGTCACCGGCGAGTCCGTCCCCGTCGAGAAGTCGGAGGGCGACGAAGTCGTCGGCGCGACCATCAACGAGAACGGCGTCCTCGTCGTGGAGGCGACGAAGGTCGGCGAGGACACCGCCCTCCAGCAGATCGTGCAGACGGTCAAGGAGGCGCAGTCGCGCCAGCCCGAGATTCAGAACCTCGCGGACCGCATCTCGGCGTACTTCGTCCCCGCGGTCATCGTGAACGCCCTGCTGTGGGCGACGGTCTGGTACCTGTTCCCCGAGACGCTCGCCGGGTTCGTCCGCACGCTCCCCCTCTGGGGACTCGTCGGCGGGGGTCCGGCGGCCCTCTCGGCGTTCGAGTTCGCCGTCGTCGTCTTCGCGTCGGCGGTCCTCATCGCCTGCCCCTGTGCGCTCGGGTTGGCGACGCCCGCGGCGACGATGGTCGGGACGACCATCGGCGCGCAGAACGGCGTGCTGTTCAAGGGCGGCGACGTGCTCGAACGCGCGAAGGACGTCGACACCGTCGTCTTCGACAAGACGGGCACGCTGACGAAGGGTGAGATGAGCCTCACCGACGTCGTCGCGTTCGACGGCGGCCGTGCGGTCACCGACGGCGGTGACCGCTCGGACGACGCCGCCACCGACGGCGGGGCGGTCACCGCCCGCGAACGGACCGACGAAACCGAGGTGCTCCGACTGGCGGCCGCCGCCGAGTCGGGGAGCGAACACCCCCTCGCTCGCGCCATCGTCGAGGCGCGCGCGAACGCGGCATCGACGTGCCCGACGCCACCGACTTCGAGAACGTGCCCGGACACGGCGTCCGCGCCACCGTCGAGGGCACCGAGGTGTTGGTCGGCAACCGCAAACTGCTCCGCGACGAGGGCATCGACCCCGACCCGGCCGCCGAGACGATGGAACGACTGGAGAACGAGGGGAAGACGGCGATGCTTGTGGCCCGCGTGAGCGACGGTGAGGGCGAACTCCTCGGCGTCGTCGCCGACGCGGACACGGTCAAAGAGAGCGCGGCGGACGCCGTCGCGGAACTCCGCGAACGCGGCACCGACGTGATGATGATAACCGGCGACAACGCCCGGACCGCCCGCGCCGTCGCCGAACAGGTCGGCATCGACCCCGAGAACGTGCGCGCGGAGGTCCTCCCCGAGGACAAGTCCGACGCCGTCGAGGACATCCAGTCCGACGGCCGGCGCGCGATGATGGTCGGCGACGGCGTCAACGACGCGCCCGCCCTCGTCGTCGCGTACGTCGGGTGCGCCATCGGGAGCGGAACCGACGTCGCCATCGAGGCGGCCGACGTGACGCTGATGCGCGACGACCCCCTCGACGTGGTGAAGGCCATCCGCGTCTCCGAGGGGACGCTGGCGAAGATACAGCAGAACCTGTTCTGGGCGCTCGGCTACAACACGGCGATGATTCCGCTGGCGTCGCTGGGACTGCTCCAACCCGTCCTCGCGGCCGGTGCGATGGCGTTCTCGTCGGTGTCGGTGCTGACGAACAGCCTGCTGTTCCGGCGGTACACGCCCGACCACGACTACGAACTGCTCGGGTTCCTCCGGCGGTAAGGGCTCACCCCGACGCGGCTCAGAACGGCGCGTCCGGCCCGCGTCCCTCCGACTCCTCGGTCGCTGACCGCGCCGCGGACGCGACGCCCTCCTCGGGGCCGTCGTCGACCGCTCCCGTCTCCCGGTACTCGGTTTCGAGCGCCGCCAACCGCTCGTTTATCGACGCCGACTCGTGGTGCATGGGGTGCAGTCGAACGCGGACGACGTCGTAGCCGTGGCGCTCGGAGAGTCCGTTCCACGCTCTGAACGACCCGAGCGTGAGCGTCCCGCTCTGCGGGCAGAACTCCGTCGTCGGCGTGAACTCCGCGCGGAGGACCGCCTCGCCGTCGTCGCTCTCGCCCGACTGCTCGGCGTAGCGGTAGCCCGCCCCGGGGTGGCGCGCGTCGAGGTTCAGTTTGGCGAGGTTGTAGCCGAACGTCACGTCGTACACCGTCCGCTCTTCGAAGACGCCGCGCGTCGTCTCGTGGAACGCGACGTGCGACTCGCCGGTCAGCACCTCGTGGCCGTCGAGGAACGGTCCCGGTTCGGGCAGGTGTTCGGGGACGAACTCGCCGTACTCGTCGAACGCGTCGTCGCCGTCGCGGCCGCCGAGCGATGGAAATCCGACCATGTCAGTCCGTTCGTCCCGTCGTCCGGTAGGTGTGGAGCCGAACACGTTCGTCGCGGCCGCCCGCCGCTATCGCTTCGGGAGGGTGGCGACGAACTCGGTCGGACCGCGACGCTCCACCTCGTAGCCGTCGGCGTCGAACGACTCCACTTCTGCCTGCATCTCGTAGAACAGCGGTTTCGGGTCGTGGTCGTTGACCAGTTCCAGCGACTCGCCGGAGTCGAGCGACGCGAACGCGTCGTGAATCTTCGGGTGCCGTTCCGGCGGCGGGACGTCACGTAAGTCGAGTGTGGTGGCTGCCATGCGTCGACCGCTTGGCGTCCGAGGGGGGTGACGTTTCTCCCGAACCCGTTCGGCCGGCGAGCGTGCGCCCCGACGCGACGGACGGAGCCGAACACGTTCGCACGTAGCGGGATGGCGGGGGAGCCCGTCGTCTCCACTATGAGCGTGATTCCGGCGGACGTCGAGACGGACAAACAGCCGCCGATGGCCGTCCCCCTCCGGCACTTCGTCGTGGGGCTCGGGTTCCTCCTCGCCGCTGCCGTCGTGAGCGTCCTCGACCCTCTCGGCGTCGTTCCGGGACAGGCGTCGCTGGCGCACCGACACCTCCTCCTGGCCGGGTGGGTGTGCGTCACCATCGCCGGCGCGATGACGCAGTTCGTCCCCGTCTGGTCGGGGACGACGTTGCACTCCGAGCGACTGGCGCGACTCCAACTCTGGCTCCTGACGGCGGGGCTGGTCGGTTTCGTCGTCGGCCTCCTCTTCGGCCTGTACGACGTGCTGCCGGTCTTCGGCGGACTGCTGCTCGCGGGGTTCTGGACGCTCGCGTACAACGTCGGTCGAACCCTCTTCGGTACCCGGCCGTGGGACGTGACGGAGCGACACTTCGCCGTCGCGCTCGGTTTCTTCCTCGTCGTCACGACGTTCGGCCTGCTCCTCGCGGTGGGCTACACGCGACCGGTACTTGACGGCCTACCGTTCGACCGGAGCGGGCTCCGAACCGCCCACGCGACGCTGGCGGTGTTCGGCGTCGTCCTGACGACGGTGTTCGGGGCGCTGTACCAACTCGGGACCATGTTCACGCAGTCGGAGCTCCACGGGGTCGACGCGCCGCTCAAACGGGTCGAAGCGGTGGGCTACCCGCTCGGCGTCGGCGTCCTCGCCGGGGGCCGCCTGTTCGGGAGTCCGGCCGTCGCCCGCGTCGGCGGACTGCTCGTCGTCGCGGGACTGTTCGCGTTCGGCGTCGTCCTCGCGCGCCGCCTCGTCGAATCGACCGTCGAGTGGAACCCCATGCTGCGTCGGTACGCCGTCGCCGCAGTCGCGATGCTCTCGTGGGCGGTTCTGACGACGCCCGCGTGGCTGGCCGACCCCACCGCGCCGTCCGCGCTGTTCGGCGCGCCGTCGGCCGCCTCGCTCCTCCTGTTCGGCGTCGTCGGCTTCGTCGTCCTCGGGACGCTCTACCACGTCGTCCCGTTCATCGTCTGGGTCGACCGCTACAGCGACCTGCTGGGGCTCGCCGACGTGCCGATGATAGACGACCTCTACGACGGGCGACTCGCCCGCGTCACTTCGTCGCGATTCTCTCGGGTACCGCGCTCCTCGTCGCCGCGGAGGCGCTCTCGCTGGGGTCGGCACCGACTCTCCTCGGCGGGTCGCTCTGGCTCGTCGGCGTCGTCACTTTCGTCGTCAACGTGGCGTCGGTGATTCGCCGGCACAGTCCCGAGGCGCTCCTCCCCAGTCGCCTCTCGGAGGTTCTCGGACTTCGCGACGGCGACGACGAGGCGGTGACGGACGCCGCGGAGTGAGCGGCGTCCCTTCGAGCGGTTCGTCCCCTTCCCGAACGCGGCCGCGAAAACGAGTGCACTCCGTCCCCTCCTCGTGACCCCACCGACGAGTCGCCCGCGCTGACGCCGTCGGCCACCGCGGGCGGCAGTCCGTGACGGCGTCACCGCCCGTGACGGTTCATCGGTTCGAGCCGTCTCGCCGCTCTCTCGCGTTGTTCCGCGACTCCACGGCGAAGATTGCGAGCAGTGCGCCGACGAGTCCCACGCCGCCGCCGACGCTCAGCGCGTTGGCCACTACGTCGTCCCGGGCGTCGCCGCCGCCCTCGCCCGCCGCACCGACGACGACTGCGCCCCGCATCCCCATCGCCTCGTGCGGGACGCAGACGTACCGGTGGACGCCGGCGCTGTCGAACGTCTGTTCGAAGGTGTACCCCTTCTCGCCGACCATCTCGCTCTCGAACGCTCCGTCCTCGGCGACGACGTTGTGCGCGCCGCCCTTGCCGGTCCACTCCCAGACGACTCTCGTCCCGGGGTCCACACGGACTGCCGGCGGGGTCGAACGCGAAGCTCCCGTTGTTGCCCCTCGCGCCGACGGTGACCGTCACCGACTCCTCGCCGGTCCGGTCCGCGGTCCCCTCGAAGTTCGACACGCCGTCGAACCAGTCGCCGTAGTCGGGTTCGTTCGTCCCGCCGCCCGCGTCGGCCGAAGCGCTCGACGCGGCGTTCGCACTCGCGTCGCCCACGACGATTACGCCCCGCATCCCCATCGCTCGGTGCGGCGTGCAGGCGTACTTCACGACGCCCGCCGCGTCGAACGTGCGTTCGAACGTGTGGCCCTTCTCGCCGACCATATCGCTCCGAAAGCTCCCGTCCTCTGCGGCGACGTCGTGACTGCCGCCCTTGCCGGTCCACTCCCAGACGACGGTGGTTCCGGGGTCGACTCTGACCGCGGCCGGACCGAACGCGAAGTTGCCGTTGTTACCCGCCGCGCCGACGGTTATCGTCACCGACTCCTCGCCGGTCCGGTCCGCGGTTCCGTCGTAGTTGCTGGTGTTCTCCAACCACCCGCCGTAGTCGGCGTCGGCGGCCGACTGCGCGGCGGCGGTTCCGGCGGTTCCCGCGGCACTCGCGGCGACGGCGGCCGTCGCGGCACCGCGGAGGACTGTTCTCCGACTGACGTTCGGGGTGTTCGGTGTCGTCATCGTCCTGTCTGGTGGTCACTGCCCGTAGCCCGCGTACTGCATCAACTGGTCGAAGATGTCCGTGTCCATCGCCTCCTTGTAGACGACGCCCGACAGCATCCCGCCGGGGTAGAAGTTCCCGTTCATGACGTGACTCACCTTGTGACAGTGCATGAGGTAGATGCCCGGGTCGGCGTCGGCGGTGAACTCGACGGTGTGCCGTTCCGCCGGGGCGACGTTCGTCACGTCCATCTCGTGACGGGCCGCCTCCGGCACCGTCCCGCCGTCCTTCTCCACGCGCTGGAAGCGGTGGTTGTGGATGTGCAACGGGTGGCTCATGTAGCCGCCGTTGACGAAGTGAAGTCGGACCGAGTCGCCGCGTTCGACCACGACGGGCGACCCGTCCTCGGGGTGCAGGGTCCGCGGCGCAACCTTCCCGTTGACGGTGAACACGTCGGGGTCGCGGCCGCGCGGCGTGTAGGAGACGTCCTCGCCCGCCATCGAGCGGTTGAGCCGCGAGTCCCAGTCTTTCACCGTCATGAAGTACTCCCTGTCGGCCGGTTCGTACCCCTTCGGGTCCACCCGGAAGATGCCGTACATCCCCATGTCGATGTGGCGGTGCGTCTGGAAGTGACAGTGGTACAGGTGGGTGCCCGGCACGTTCGCCGGGATGGTGTAGGTGTGCGACTCGCCGGGCGAGACGGTGATGCCCGTCGTCGTCGGCACGCCGTCGTCCTTCCACGCCTTCTGGACGCCGTGGAAGTGGACCGTGTGCGGGCGCTTGCCCGCCGTGTTGTCCAGCGTCACCTCCATCTCCTCGCCCTCGGTGGTCCGGATGACCGGTCCGGGGACGGAGGGGTCCCGGTCGTCGGCCTGGAACGCCCACACGCGCGGCAGACGGACGGGGCCGCCCATCGAGTCGAGCGGATGCGCCTCGTGGACGGCCGGTTGCGTCTTCAGCGTCACCGCTCCGCCCTGTTCGTCCACGTCGACGACTTCCGGCGGACTGGTCGTCGGGAGCGACGCCGTCTGCGACGCCGCCGTCGTCGACGACTGCTCGGTCTTCGCGCTGGCCTGACTCGTCGGGGCCTGACACCCCGCGATCGCTGCCGTTCCGACGCCGCCGGTGGCGGCGAGGAACTCTCGTCGGGAGATGCCCGTTCCGGGAGCACCGATGCGGTCTCTCATGGACACCTGAGTCTACCCACAGTTGAAAGATAGCGGGTCGGGGCGGTTCCTGACGCACGAGAAGGTGCGCGAACACGTTCGGGTGGGGTTTATACGCCGTTCGCGCTGAGGAGTGCCACCGATTCGCACGACACAGGCGCGGACGACGGTGTCCGCTCTCACGGGTGTCCGGACACCGCGGACCCGTGCGACCGGTGCGTCCCGGTCCCGACCGAACCGACCCGGAAAAGCGAGACCGCTCGGGTTACTCGACGACGACGACGCCCTTCATCCCCATCGCCTCGTGCGGCGTGCAGGCGTACTCGTACGTCCCGGCGCTCTCGAACGCGCGTTCGAACGTGTACCCCTCCTCGCCGACCATCTCGCTCTCGAACGCGCCGCCCTCGGCGACGACGTTGTGGGTGCCGCCGTCGCCGGTCCACTCCCAGACGACGGTCGTTCCGGCGTCGACGCGGACCGCGGCCGGACCGAACCCGTACGCGCCGCCGTTGGCTTCGGTGCCGACGCGGACGGTCACGCTGTCCTCGCCGGTCGCGTCGGTGACGCCGTCGTAGTTCCCGACGTCCGAAAGCCACCCGTCGAACTCCGGCGACGACCCGTCGCCCGATCCGCCGCCAGTCCCGTCGCTTCCACCGTCCGTCTCAGCGGTCTCACCACCGCTCTCGCCGCCCGATTCACCGGCCGGCGAGTCGGTGGTGTCGGTCGCACTCCCCGTACACCCGGCCAGCGCCGCCCCGCCGATGGCCGCACCGGTCGCTCGAAGGACGGTCCGCCGATTTACCGAAACTTCCTCGGAGTTCATCACGTCCGTGAGTTCCCCCCTCTCCCTCTCGGGCGTTCCCCCGAACGTGTTCGGGACAAGCGACTGTGTGTCGGCCGGTCGAACTGACACCATGGACGACCGACCCAGCGTCGTCGCGGAGACGGACGCACCGACCGGCCGACCGACGGAGACGCTCGACGTGCGGGACCTCCCGCCGCCGAAACCGCTCAGCGAGACGCTCGAACGGGTCGCGGAACTGGACGACGACGCGGTCCTCGTCCAACTGAACGACCGCGCGCCCCAGCACCTGTACCCGAAACTGACCGACCGCGGCTACGCGTTCGAGACGGTCGAGACAGACGACTGCGTCGTGACAGTCGTTTGGCGCGAGTAGTCCGGCCCGAATCGCGGACCCCGGAACCGAGACGCACGCGTCGTCCGGTCACGCGTGCGTTATCTCCACACGCCACTCCTCGGGACCCGTTTGCGACGCCTCGTACGCGAACCCTCTCCGTTCGAGCACGTCGTACAGGGGCACGGGCTCGAACCCGTTGACCAGCACCAACCGCTCGCAGTCGCCGAGGGCGTCGAGTGCGGCCACGATGTCACCGAACGGTTCGCCGTCGGTCTCTCGCACGTCCAGTTCGCGGGTCTCCGCGTCCGACGTCTCCGAACTCATGCCCGTTCGTTGCGCGCAGTTCGGGATACCCCTTGTGCCGATAGTGTTCGTCCGCGTCGAATCTCGGCACTCACGAACATGTTCGGGAACACTGATTGGTGGGGAACCCGAATATATTCGACCGAGACCGATGCCACGAGCACACCTCACGCTGACGATTCCCGACGGCGTCTGGATCGGCGATGTCACGCGCGCGCACCCGCAGGCGACGGTCCGTATCCTGTCCGCCCTCACCGGCGACGACGCGGGCGTGGGCCTCGCCGAGATAACCGCCGAGGAGTTACAGTCCGTCGTCGCCGACGTTCAGGACAGCGACTCCGTGGTCGAACTGGAGATTCTCCAGCAGTACGGCAACACGGTCCTCCTGCAGTTCGAGACGACGATGCCGTTGCTCCTCCTGCCGGTGCAGGACTCGGGCGTCCCGCTGACGATGCCGTTCACCATCGAGGACGGGCAGGCGGAGTGGGAACTCACGGCTCCCCAGCACCGACTCTCGGAACTCGGGACGCAACTGGAGGAGTTCGGTATCCCCTTCACCGTCGACGAGATTCGCCAACAGATCGAACCCGAGCAGTTGCTCACCGACCGTCAGTTGCGGTTGGTCGTCGCCGCCGCCGAACGCGGCTACTACGACACCCCCCCGGGAGTGTTCGCTCACCGAACTCGCCGAGTCGGAGGGGCTGGCAAAGTCCACGTGCAGCGAGACGCTACACCGCGCCGAAGAGCAGATAATCAAGGAGTTCCTGGAGAACCTCGACGAGGCGACCAGAGAGTCCCAGCGCGCCTGAGACGGCGCTCGGCGACGCTCGACCGCATCGACCGACGGACGCGGAACCGTCCCGACGCGCTCGGGACGGCGGTTAGACGCCCGGACAGATGACCTCTCACACGACCACGCACCACGCGGACTCCTCTCGCACAGCATCTATGGAACGCGACCCGTTCGCACCCGACGCGCCCGATATTCGGGACGTGTTGGGCGCGCTCGACGACCCGGACTGCCGAACCATCATCGAACGCATCGACGGGGCGATGACGGCGAACGACGTCGCCGAAC
>NZ_WPCD01000081.1:0-14311 GCF_009741955.1 Halogeometricum sp. CBA1124
CGGCGAACTGACCGCCCGCCGGGTCGTGCGACTCGCGCGTCGGGTACGCCGGAAAAGGGGAATCGCTGTGCCCCGACACCACCACGTTGCCGGGGAACGGTCGCCGGTTCGGTCGGGCCGGTCAGTCGGCGGCCACGTTGCTCGGCGGGACGACGTCCACGTTCCACTGGTCGTCCACGACGACCTCACAGCCGTCGAACGTGAAGCTCACGTGCCCCTCGACGAGCGACTGTTCGCCGGGCATCCCGACGAACAGGTTCTTGACGGCGTCCAGGTCGACGACGTCGTGCAGTCGTTCGCCGAGTTCCAGCGGGTCCACGCCCTTCGCGTCCGCCACCGTGGTCACAATCTGCCAGTCGAGGTCCTCGTCAACCGTCTCCGAACTACCACTTCGTGCCTGGTTCATACATCTGCAACTGTCCTCTCGTGATAAGTCAGTTGTAACTAAGCGGCTAGCGTATCGATAGCTCGTACGCTATGTAGATAGCCATCTTTCTTGGGGGATTGTCTCACGAACCGACTACTCTACCCGAGAGCGACGAAAGACCCGTCTGCTCACTTCAGAGACGTGTTCGGCGCTCGTCGGCCAGCAGATTGTCGAGGAGCTTTCGCTCGGCGACGCGGAGGTGGCGCGAGAACGTCGGCTGGGCGACGTCCAGCGACGCCGCGAGTTCGCTGGCCGTCTGTTCGCGCGGCCACGAGAAGTAGCCCGAGAAGTAGGCGGTTCGGAGCGCCTCGAACTGTCGGTCGGTCAGCGACTCGCCGAGGTTCGCGCGGAACGACTGCTGAGTCTCGATGGAGCGTTCGCGGGTCCGCTTGGCGCTGAGTTCGGTCCCGGGGTACGACTCGCGGAGGTGTTCGACGAACTCGCGGACGTCCGACCCCGGCGAGAGTTCGACGACGACGTCCACCGCCTCCGGCGTCGCGGTGAGCGTCCGGACGGCACCGCCGAGGTCGGCCAGTCGCGAGGGAAGCGTCTCGGCCGCCAGTTGCACCTCGACCAGCGTCTCGTCGTCGCGTCGGACTATCTCTCGGACCTCCTCGACGACGACGAGCGACGAGAGCGTGTCGGCGTCGGCGTCCGGCCCTTCGAGCGTCAAGTAGAGTAGCGACCCGTCCGTCTGCGGGATGCTCCCCTCCAACTGCACTTCGCCGTCGAGCGCGCGTGCGATGCGGAGCAGCGGCTCGTTCTGACTGCTGACCCGAATCTCCAACTCGATGAGCGACTCGGTGTGAAGCGACTCCTTCGCCTCCGCCCCGTTGATGGCGTTCGCCGTGGTGACGCCGAGTTCCTCGAACATCAGCCGCGTCCCGTCGTCGAAGGCGTTCGGTTCCGTCGCGTACACGGTCAGCGCACCGTAACTGAACTCGTGGTACGTCAAGGGGACGCTCGCGACGGAGCCGAACTCCCTGTCGAGGGCGTCGCGCCGCCACTGGTGTTCCTGTATCTCCTGTCCGACGTTGTCGACCAGCGTCGTCTCGTCGGTCCGAATCGTCCGCACGCTCGGTTCCGACGCGTACGCCTCGGGCGACTCCGTCAGACAGTCCAGATAGCCGCGCTCCTCGCCCGCCCACGCGCGAGGCACGACCTGTTCGTTCACGCGGTCGTACGTGCCGACCCACGCGAACGCATGGAGGGACCGTCGACGAGTCGTTCGCAGACGGCCCGCTCTATCTCCTCTCGCGAGTCGGACTCGACGAGCACCCGGTTGACCTCGCGGAGCAGTTCGTTGAAGCGGTTCAGGTTGGTCAGTTCCTCGTTCCGTCGCGCCAACTCGCCCCTGCGACGTTCGAGTTCGAGCGACCGGGCGACCCGGTCGAGCGCCGCCTCGGCGTTCGCGGCCAGCAGGTGCGTCAGCGTCGACTGCCCCCGCGGGGAGTCCTCGCCAGACGACGACGTCGCGAGGACGCCGTGGGTGCCGAGGGGGATGGCGATGTTCTCGGCGGCGGCGTCGGCGGGGTCGGCCGGCGTGAGTTCGTCCCAGCGGTCGAGCGTCGTCACATCGGTTCCGAGGTAGACAGACTCGCTCTCGGCGAAGCACCGCCAGAGCGCGCCGTCGCCGGGTCCGATGGACGGCGGTTCGCCCTCACCCTCCCACGCCACCGGCCGGAGTCGGCTGGCCTCCTCGTCGTAGAGGTAGACGACGACGGACTCCAGTTCGAGAATCTCCGTCGCGGTGCCGAGGACCGTCTCGCCGACGGCTGGCTTCGTCTGCGACTCGAACAGTTCGTGGGCCGAACTGTTGAGTGCGGTCAGCGTCCGCTCGTACCGCTTGCGGTCGCTGATGTCGCGGATGACGCCCACCGACCCGTGGGTACCGTCGCTGAAACTGAGCGCGGAGAAGCGCGTCTCGACGGGAATCGTGCTTCCGTCGGCCGTCTCCAGTTCCACGTCGAGGCGCCCGTCCGTTATCTCCCCGGTGAGTATCTGCTGGATGACCTCGCTCGCCTCGACGATGATGGACTCGTCGGCGAGCATCGTCGAGTGCGAACCGACGAGCGTCTCCCGGTCGTAGCCGGTCATCTCGACGACGGCTTCGTTGACCTCCGTGATTCGGAAGTTCTCGTCGAGGATGTAGATACCGTCGTCGATGGTCTCCAGGATGCGCTCGTAGCGATCCAGCGACTCCTCCGTCTCGGTTCGCTCGGTCACGTCCCGGTAGCGGAGCGCGAGTCCGTCGCGCAACGGGACGGCGTCGGCGGCGACTCGCCGCCCGTCCGGGAGCGTCGCCTCGAACGACTCGGCGTCGCCGGTCATCACGGCTTGCCAGCACTGCTCTGCGGTCGCGCGCGCGTTCGGACTCGCCGCCCAGACGTTCTCGCCGACCGGCGGAGCGTCCACGTCGCCGACGACGGCGGCGAACGCGTCCGTCGCCTCGACGACGCGCCACCGCCGGTCGAGGACGCAGGCGGCGTCACCGAAGGCGGCGGCGGCCGACACGACGTCGGTCGTGTCGACGCTGCCGTCGACGGCCGGTCCGCCCGCACCCGAGAGCCACGCCAGTCGGTCCGGCAGCGTCTCGTCCGATGGGACGACGGCCGTCGCGCCCGCCTCGTACGCGCGTGACACCGCCTCGTCGCTCGCGTCCGTGAGGACGGCGACGACTACCGACCCGTCGGGCGCGGCGGCGACGGCGTCGGCACTCGTGCAGACGATGCAGTCCACCTCGGGTTCGGCATCCGCCTCGGCCTCGCGGTTCGACCGGAGTTCGATTCTCTCGTCCGCGAGTAGGTACTCGCTGACCTCCTCGGGTCGGTGGTCGTCGCCGACGAGACGCACCTCCACCGAGAACTGCGAGGCGGTCGGTTCGACGGTCATTGGGAGTGTCCTAACGTTCGCCGGCAATAAGTGGTCGTATCCGAACGTAACGTATATTCAAGAATACCTGAACATAGTGGCAATTCCAGACCGACAGGATAGAAATAACTTCTCTAATTACTGAATTTCTGTAAAATAAGAACATTAAGTGGGAAGATTAATACGTTAGCACTAAATTAATCCGAGTATGTCGGGGAGAGCAGCATACCAACAGTCCGGTGGTATCCTTGGGGGGAACCACGCAGAGTGTATCGAAACCGTCCGAAAGACCGAACTGCCGCAGTGCGTCGTCGAACTGTCCGACGAGTACGACCGCCGCGTCGGCGATAGAGACCGATTCCTGTGGAAGTGGATCCACAACCTGTTCGACGCGTTCACGCTTCCGTGCGTCCCGTCTGCCGATTTGGAGGAGGTTAAAACGACGAAGACGGTGTTCACGATGTACATCACCGTCCTCGACGACTTGGCCGACCACTTCGGCGACGAGGAGACGTTCGAACAGGCGCGCCGACTGCCGCACGCGCCCGAGTCCGTCCGCTACGACGCGCCCGGCGTCGACACCGACATCCTCCGCTTCGCCGAGAAGCTCTGGACCCGCGTTAAGGACCGATTAACGGACGCTCCGTGCTACGAGGCGCGTCGCGACGTGTTCCAGTTCGACGTTCGGCAGGCACTGAACGCGATGGACTACGCGCGCGTCCTCAACGACAACCGCGAGATAGCCAACCTCGCGGAGTCCCGTCACCACGGGCCGTTCAACATGGTGATGTTCCCGTACGCGGGTATCGACCTCATGTGGACGCCCGACTTCGACGAGACGGAACTCGGCCAACTTCGGAGTCTCCTCATGGACCTGCAGAAGATGGCCCGCATCGGCAACTGGGTGACCACGTGGGAACGCGAACTGTACGAGGACGACTACACGGCGGGCGTCGTCGTCGAGGCTCTCGAACGCGACATAGTCACGACCGACGACGACCCCGAACGCGCCATCGCGGCGATTCGCGAGAACGGGGTCGCCGACCGGTTCGAGGAGGAGTGGGAGAGCAGATACCGCGACGCACTCGGCGAGCGATACGACATCGAGAGCTTCGACGTCGCCCGCCTCGTCCGGGGGATGCGAACCGTCATGGAGCACCACGTCGCGAGTTACGGCCAGAAGTGACGCGGTAAGAGCGACTGATTCTACCGTCGGCCGTTCGTACCGAGCGACGCCGCTCTCTTCGGTGCGCGCGGTTTCAGGGTCTCGGAGAAAAGCCGCGAAGAACGGGTGGCCGCCTCAGTCGGCGGTGACGTCACGACGCTCGCGTTCGGGTGCTTCCTCGGCCGCGGCCGCTCTGTAGACGCCCCACAGCAGCAGCACCGCGAGTCCGGCGAGCACCACGCCCGTGCGGATGACCGGGTCCACGGCGGGCGTCGCGACGATTTCGCCCGCCTCGTTCGTCACCGGGGCCGCACCGTAGGGCTGTCCCGCGAGTATCTCCACGGTGCCCAGTACCGCGGTGCCGATGACCACCAGGGCACCGCTCAGTGCCAACGCCACTTTGTCGATGATGTCGGTTTGCGTGTTCATGAGCGTTCACCTCCTCAACCGAGCAGGTACCGCAGTTTCGGGTGTCGTTTCACCAGCGTGGTCTGTTCGAGGATGGCGTCGAGCCCGAAGTACCGGCCCGTCGCCAGCACCATCATCGTCCCGAACAGCAGCAGGCCCATCAGGTCGCCGTTCACGAGCCCGTGACCGAAGCCGGCGTTGCCGACCCAGAACAGGGTCATGAAGACCGCCCCGAAGAACGAGGCCAGTCGCACCAGCGCGCCGACCATCAGCCCCAGTCCGATGAGCGTCTCGCCGAGGGGGACGCCCGCCTGGATGAGGGGTCCGAGGTTGTTCCCCATCCAGACCGGGATGGGACCCAGCGCCGTCCCCGTCATCTGCTGCAGGTAGCCGGCCCGTACGTGAAGGCGAGTCCGTCCTCGATGAGTTTCGTCACGCCGGCGTGGAAGAACCACCAGCCCGTGACGACGCGCAGGAGCGCGAGCCAGTAGGCCGTCAGCGGACTATCGAGGTCGAACTCGAACGCGTTGTCGAGCGGGTTCGCCGCGTTGTAGGACATCCTGTCTCACCTCACATGTGCTGCTTGTGCCGGGTAAAAGGTATAAACACGGAACGGTTCCCAGTTACTAAAAAACGCACTCTAGAGGCGCTCTCAGTCGAAAAATCCGCGGTAAGTGTCGTTTACCGGCTCTCGACGCCGGCGGACGAGGCGACACGAGTGCTCGCTCGCCCGCGGCGTCGCCGAGTTGGGCTTCGTGTCGGCCCGCGCGGACGCTGGCCGCGCCTCACTCGCTCAGCGGCGTCGCGTGTCCGAGCGCGTTCGCGAGCACGGTGTACCCACAGTGCGACGGGGCGTGCCCCTGGAGGCCGAACGGGTGGAGGTTCGACTGGGACGGCGCGGGGAGGAGACTCCCGACGACGTGGACGGTGCCGGCGTCTCCGGAGAGCGTCCCCAGCGCGACTTTCTTCGCCGTCGACTCCGACGCGTTCGCGTCGCCCTCGGACTCGCCGCTGTCAGACTCGCTGCCGTCGGACTGTCGACGGACGACCCGCCACCCGGCGACGTCCCCGCCGTCGGACTCGAAGGGAGCGGGGTCGACGAGGTACATCGGCGTCTCCGCGGCGGCGGCGTCCACGACGTACCCGAGGGCTCCCGCTTTCGCGAGTTCGCGCTGAATCGGCGTCGTCCCCGAGAGGAGGGCGCTGTCGTCGACGCGTTCCGTCACGGCGGCCGTCGTGGTCGTCGCCCGCGACACCGCGTCCGCGTCGACGCTCCCGGCCGGGTCGGCCGAGAGGTCACCGAGGAGTTCGACCCCGGCGTCCGTGAGGACCAGGTTCCCGCCGCCGGCGACGAAGTCGTCTATCGCCGAGACGTACGCGTCACGGTCGGTGCCGACGCCGTGGGGAACCACGAGGTTGTCGACGCCGTCGAGTGCGCCGTTCGAGACGTCGTCAGTCGTCACCGTCGTCACCGCATCCGAACGGTCGAGGAACGACCGGTAGGGGCCGACGACGTCCAGCGGCGTCACCTCGTACTGGCGCTGTTCGTAGCCGAGCGTCGTCAGCGGGTTCGGCGACCCGTCGCCGGTCGCTGCGGTCGTTCGCACGTCGACGGTCGCCTCGCCGCCCACGTCGTTCGTCAGGCGTAGCGTCCACTCGCCGGGGGTCGGGTCGCTCACGACGAACGAAATCGTCCGCTTCGCGCTCGTCGCGAGCGTCTCGCCCTCGTACGTCCTGACGAGCGAGCCCGAGGGGTCGAGCAGGTCGACGTCGACGGCGCCCGACGCCGCGCGAACGCGACCCGAGACGCTGTGCGTCTCCTCGGCGACGGTGACCGTCCGCGTCGCCGTGTCGTCGGGAGCGACGGTGACCGACTCCGCGGTGCTCGTTCGTTCGTCGTCTCCCTCGTCCGTCGTCTCGCCGTCGCCGGTGACGAACGGGAGGTCCGCCGACGACGCGCGCAGGGCGTCCGCCGCGACGAAGGCGGTGGTCTCGCCGTCCGGCGTCTCCACCGCCGCGTCTGCCTCCGCCGTCGCCGCCTCGACGAGCGTCTCTATCGCCGTCCGGTGACCGACCATCTGCAGGTCGAGGAGGTCGGGGCGGTACTCGATGCTCCCGCGGAGGCGGTTGTCGAGTGCCATCTCGAAGGCCACCGACCGCGCGCCGACGCCGCCCTCCTCCTCCGGGAGTGCGAGCCACGAGACGAGACCGCCCGTCGTCGAGTAGCCGACTGCGTCGAATATCGTCCCGGCGGCGAACGGTTCGGTCGGGACCGGCGGCCGTTCGTCCATCCCGTACGCCTCCTGCATCGCCTTCACTTCCTCCGTCAGGACGGACTCGCGCTCCGAGAGCAACGGCGCCAGCTCCTCGTCGAGTCGGCCTCGGAGCCGGTCCGCGTACTCGAATATCGCGTGCGCGTCGGCGAAGTCGTACGCGTGGTTTGCGCTCAGGAGTTCCATCATCGTCTCGGACGCGAACATCCCGTGGAGGTCGGCGGCCCAGGTCACGTTCTCGTACGACCGAAGGTGTTCGACGACAGCCAGCGAGTCGGGCACCTGCTCCGTGTAGTCGACGGGTTCTTCGGGCACGTCCTCGTCGCGCCCGCTCCGTCGTCTCGCAGATTCCGCCCGCGGGGTTCGGCCGGGTGGTGCGCCGGGTCGATCCAGCCGGCGTCGGATACTGCCGGTTCGGGTCGTTCCCCGTCGCGGTCGAGCGCTTGAACGTGTTCGCGTCCCGGAACCGACCGTCCACGAGGAGCGGCGACTTCGCCGCCCACCCGTCCGGGTTCGGGAACAGGAACACGAGTGCGACGTCGTCCAGCGCGCTCGCGACGGACTCCGCGTCGCCGGAGACGACGTCCTCGACGAGGCGCATGCCGGCTTCGGCGCCCGACCGCTCGTCGCCGTGGATGCCGAGCGTGACGACCAGTTTCTGCTTCTCCGCGAACGACTCGCGGTCTCGAACGTCGTTCGTGAGTTCGACGACCCAGACGTCCTTCGGCGCCGTCGACCGCGCCTCCCGGTCGAGCCATCCGGGACTCTCGCCGACCGACCGGTAGCGCAGCATGTCACCGTGCTCGTCCACCAGTCGGTCGATTCCCTGCTCGAACTCGGCGTAGTCGACGTAGCCGGTCGCCGCCGACGGCTCCGGAAAGACGCGGTTCGGATAGTGTTCGAGCTTCCAGAAGGGGTTCGCGCCGGGGGCGTACAGTACCGTCCGCGCCACGTCGCCTCGGGCGAGCGAGTAGAGGACCTGCGAGTTCACCGGCACCTCCCCGTACGCGGCGGGCGACTCCGTCGCCGTCGTCGTCCTGAGGTTCTTCACACCCATCTCTTCGAGTGCGCTCGTCTCGCTCTCGTCGTCGAGGACGAACAGCGTCGGAACCGTCGTCTCCTCCTCTGAGTTCTGGACGACCGCCCACCAACGTTCGGAGAACCGCTCCGACGGCGGCGCGGCGGCGGCCGCCGCCGACGGCGAGAGGGCGATAGACCCGCCGAGAACGGCGGCTGCTGTCTGCAAGACTGTACGTCGGGACGTGAGGGACCAATCTCGGTCGGACATTGTCGTTTGCGGTGAAATCAGCGATGACAGAAATTCTACCTTCGGGAGGGGTCGGGAGCCGATCTCCCGTTGCTGTCTCCTGATTTCACTCGTCGAACCTCCTCGCGGGACGCTGATAAATGTGTGAGTGGAGTGTCAGAACGCACGGAACGCCCAAAGGTTGATACGGGTGGAGCGGCCGCCGGTCGCGGCGGGAAGTCGCCCCCACTTCGCGGCGCCGAACCCACCGCCGGAGACGAGTCCGACAGGCCGAGACGAATCGACCGAATCCGCCCTCGTGAACCGTTCGCGGCCGCAGTCGAGAGCGCCGACCGACCGGGAGTGATTGTCTCCGGAGATGAAAGGTTGTTTCACGGAGACGCCCGAAGTTCGAGGAGATGTTGCGCACCGAGAGCGACCCGCCGGCGTTCGACGGCGGGTCCGTGGTTCCCGTCGCAACGTACCTCCTGATAGTCGCCGTCCTGTCCGGACTCACGCTCGTCACCTCGGGCGCGTCCGGGTCACCCGTCGTCGGGGTTGGCTGGGGACTCTTCCTCGCCGCCCTCGCCCTCGGGGCGTTCGCCGTCGAAGGCGTCTCGCCGCGGTCGGTTCTCCCACCGGCCCGCTCGCTCACACCGGCCGTCGGCGTCGTCGCCGCGTTCTGGCTGCTCTACAACGTCGTCGCGTACGGACTCGCCCTCGGGGGCGTCCCCGGGTTCGAGCCAGCGCCGTCGCGCGTCGTCGCTCACCCGCTTCCGTACCTCGCGGCGTTCGTCAGCACCCTGCTCTTCACCGCGATTCCGGAGGAACTGGCGTTTCGGGCGTACCTGCAGTCGAAATTCACCGCGCTCGCCGGCGGCGGACGCCGTCGAGCGACCGCGGTGGGTGTCTCGCTCGCGACGGTTCTGTTCGCGCTCTTTCACCTCCCGCATTGGTTCCTCGCCTCGGGGCACGGCGTGGGGCCCGCGCTGGCGACGCGGCTCTTCGGACTGACGCTTGCGGGACTCGCCTACGGTCTCGCGTACGCACTGACGAGGAACCTGTGGCTGGTCGCGCTGTTCCACGCGACGATGAATCAGCCGCCGTTCCTGGTCGCGGTACACGTTCCCGCCGAGATGCACCTCCTCGTCGGAGCCGTCGAGTACGCGGCTATCGCCTCTACCGCGTTCGTCGCCGTTCGGGTGAGCGACACCGTCGGACCGACCAGCACTCGCGGTGGACGGGCGTCGACCGACGACTGACTCCGCACTCGCGTGCCGTCCGTCCCTGTCCTCCTGCGCCGCCGCGACGATTCGCCGAACTCCGGCCCTCCGCTCGCGAGGGTCCGAAGTTCTCGACTCCGACACCACCGGCCGCTCTCCCCGAGAACGCGCTGACGACATCCTCGACCCGTGCGTAAATCCGAGTCGATTCGACTATTCGACCGCTTCCGGAACGCATCGATTATTCGACACCGTCTTCTGGTACCAGACGTTCCGCTTCGACGACCGAAACTCGAAAACGTTCTTCACATTCGTCATATCTGCTGAAAGTGTCGGCAGCTACGGATTCATCAGCCGAGCAGATAGCTCTCTTTCCGAATATTGAAGGACGAAGACCGGTCCCGCTCGCGGCGAGTGCGGGCGCGGGCAGAGCGTCCGACGGACCGACCGGGCCGACGTCAAAAGGTAAAGTGCCTCCCTCTCCGACACGGTAGTATGGCCGACGAGGAGATCGACGACGTGGACAGAGCGATCCTGTACGCACTTCAGGAAGATGCCCGGAACACGTCGTCCGGAGACATCGCGAAGCGGACCGGTACGTCGGACAGCACCGTCCGCAAGCGCATCCGGCGTCTCGAATCCGAGGGCGTCATCAAGGGATACCGCGCGAACGTCGACTACCAGAAGTCGGGGTATCCGCTCCGGATGCTGCTCTACTGTACCGCCTCGATTCCCGAACGCGGTGACATCGTCCCCGACATCCTGGAAATCGACGGCGTCGTCTCGGTCCAGGAGTTGGTCACCGGTGAACAGAACCTCCTCGTGACCGCCGTCGGCGAGACGGACAGCGACATCACGCCCGTCGCGCAGGAACTCCTCGATATGGGGCTCACCGTCGCCGACGAAGTACTCGTTCGCGCCCACGAGACGACGCCGTTCGGAAAGTTCGATTCCGGGAGTCGGACGGCCGACGACTCCTAAACGAGAGTTCGTTTGACGTCCGACTCGGTCGCCCGACGCACGACCGCCCGTACCGGGTCGACCGAACCGGCCAGGTTGTCCGAATCTCCGTCGAGGACGACGAGTGCCGCCCGCCGGCCGGGAGCGACGACGCCGCAGTCGAGTCCGGCGATTTCGGCACCGGCCGTGGTAGCCATCCGTAACACCTCCCGAGCGGTCACGTCGAACCGCTTCGCCGTGTACGCCATCTCCCGGAACATCGACGGGGGGGTTCAGCATCACGTTGTCGGTTCCGAGCGCGACCGTCGTGTGGTCGAGGAGTTCCCGTACGGGCGGCGTTCCGACGTCGAGGACGGTGTTCGCTCGCGGACAGACCGCGACCGGAACGGATTGCTCGGCGACTCGTTCGAGGTGTTCCCGTTCGGCGTGCACCATGTGGACGAGCAGATTCGGGTCCAGGTCGAGCGCCGGGTGAATGTCGGTCGCGTCCGGTTCGCCGGCGTGGATGGCGAAGGGCAGGCCACGCTCCTCGCACGCGGCACGCTGGTCCGCGAAGTCGTTGTCGTTCGCGCCGGAGGCCCCGTACCCGTCGGCGACGTCGAGGACGGATCGGTCGCCGCTCCCGAAGACGAACGGGTCGAGAGCGAGGGACGCCGCCGCCTCACGAAGCGCGCGCGCCCCGGCGACTCCGGACTCCCTGAAGTCCAGACAGGAGGCCGTGCCGGTTCGCTGCATGAATCGGAGCGTCCGGTGCATCGCCGACACGAGATCGGAGCGGTCGGCGGCCGCCAACCGCCGGTGCTTCAGACTGTTCGGCGGTGCGACTGCGTCGTCGAGTGACAGTCCGACGGCCGCTTCCTTCGCGACGGAATCGCCCAGGTGCGTGTGCGCGTTGACGAACGCCGGCAGGACGATGTCTGTCGACGTGGTCTCCGTCTCCTCGATGCTCGCGATCCGGCCCTCCTCGACGACGACGCGCCCGCGGATGGGTTCGAACGACCGCCCGGCGAGGACGGTACCTGACAGTTCTTCCATGCCGGTACTCGGGACTAGATCACGATATGGTTTCCTGAACGAGTATATCGAACGCTTCGGTACCGCCGAACCGGTTCGAAGCCGAATTCGGCACAGAGAACGACGACCGGGACCGCCGCGTCTGGGCGTACGGCACGCCTCGCGACGAACTCGAAGGGACGGGCCGTGAGGCTCCCCAATTCGACCCCGCCACCGAGCGTCAGACCGCAGGCCCGAATAACCATAACGTTCTATAATGTCCTTTGAACGAACGATTTGGGAATATAGATAGATTTAATAGTTATTTCGTTCTCGATACGGGGTAAGAACGACCAAAAACGGATTCCGAGTTCGCCTCGGTCGCCGGGACGGGTCGTACGATGAGTCGAACGATGTCAGGACGCACCTCGAAACAGACGGTCGGAGCGCTCCCGGACACGACGGTGCAGTCGCCGTCCGTGTCCGCTGCACTGACGTGGCTCGTGTGGTCGCTGTTCGCGGCGAGTGTCGTCGCCCTCGTCGTCCGAGTTCGGACCGGCGGCGTCTGGGAGATTCCCGGCGTGGTCGCGTCGACGGCTTGACCGTCCTGATGTGGGTGGTCGTCACGTTCTTCAGCGGTATCGTTCACAGTTACTCGCGCCGTTACATGGCCGGTAGCGCCCACGAGACCGGCTTCTTCCTCGCTGTGTTCGGCTTCACGGTCACCGTGATGGGCCTCGTGGCCGCCGACCACCTCGCCCTGTTCGCCTCCCTGTGGCTGACGATGGGGCTGGTGATGGCGAAACTCGTCGGTACCGTCGACGGCTGGAGGCAGGCACGGGCCGCCGCGAGCGTCGCTCGGAGATACTTCCTCGCCAGCAGCGCGCTCCTCGGCGTCTCACTGACGGCGCTGTGGTGGACGACCGGTGCGACGACCGTCTCGGGTGTCGCGGCCGCCGCCGACGGTCTCGGCGGACCGGTGTGGATGGTCGCCGCGGCCGCCCTCGTCCTCGCGGCGATGATCCAGTCCGCGCTCGTCCCGTTCCACGGTTGGCTGCTCTCCTCGATGACCGCCCCGACGCCCGCGTCGGCGCTGATGCACGCCGGGTTCGTCAACGCCGGCGGCATCCTGCTGACCCGTTTCGCACCGGTCGTGACCGTCGACGCCACCCTCATGCTCGCCATCGTGGTCGTGGGTGCGACGAGCGCCCTGCTCGGAAAGCTGCTCAAAACCGTCCAGCCCGACGTCAAGACCGAACTGGGCTGTTCGACGGTCGGACAGATGGGCTTCATGATCATGCAGGCGGGCCTCGGCTTCTTCGGGGCCGCCGTCACCCACCTCGTCCTGCACGGCTTCTACAAGGCGTATCACTTCCTCGGCGCGGGCGGACGGGTTGAGCGCACCAGTCCGACCGAGAGCGAGACCCGCGGGACGAGCGTCGCAGGCGCCGCAGTCGTCCTGGTGACCGGTCTCGCGGGCGGCTGGCTGTTCGCCGTCCTCACCGGGAAGGGCACGACCGGCGACAGCGGGCTCCTGCTCGTGTCGTTCGTCGTGCTCACGACGCTGCACGCGGCCCGCAGCGCCGTCGAGCACACCTCGCTCTCGGCGACGGCTCGCTACGGCGCGGTCCCACTCGTCTTCGTCCCGGCCATCACCGTCTACGCGCTCGTCTACGAGGCTATCTCGGGCGTCCTGTCCGGGCTTCCCGTCGTCGCGGCCCCGACCGAACTGACCGCGCTCCACGGGGCCGTCGCCGTCGTCTTCCTCGCCGCTTACGTCGCGATAGCGGCCGGCGTCCACGAGCGCAGCCACCGTCTCTACGTCGCGCTGTTGAACGCGAGCCAACCGGCTTCCGGTACCGTGCTGACCGCCGCGGAGGAATACAATGAGCACTGAACACACCGTCGAAGACAGCATCGACAAAGCAGCGACCACCGTCGGGTCGGTCTGGCCGATCCACTCGTTCGTGACGGCCAACCCGCTCTCGGGGTTCGAGGACGTACCGTTCGGCGAGGCTGTCACGCAGGCCGCGGACCTCCTCGGCGGCCGCGGCTATCCGCGCCCGGAGACGTTCCGGGCGGCCCTCGACGACGGGCAGATCGAGCCCGAGATACTCGCGTCCGAACTGGCCGAGCGCGGGTACGAGAACGACCCCGAGACCCTGCTGGAACGCATGGACACGAGCGTCGAGTCGGAGCCCCCGAACACCGACGCCGAACTGGTCGACCACGTGCTGACGAAGTGGCTGTCGGCGTTCCTCGACGAAGGGCAGGCGCAGTGGTCGATGCCGAACCGCGAGGACGGGTTCTACGCCGCCTTCCGGTCGGTGGCCGCGCACGACGGTCAGATTCCCGACGACGGGGTCGCCGCCGACCTACCGGAGTCGCCACGCGAAGCCATCGCGTCCGTGCTGGAGCCGTATCCCGAGAGCCAGTGGGTGCCCATCTTCGAAGAGCAGTTCGCCGCGCTCCCCGGCTGGGTCGGCTTCGTCAAACAGCGCGCCGCCGACGACGGCGCGTGGCAGTCGACGTACCCCGTCACGCTGGAGGGCTACCTCGCGGTTCGCCTCGCCCTCTCCGAGAGCTTCGGCGTCGACATCGGGCCGTCGACCGGTTCCGACAGCACCGAAGCCGAGGCGGCAGACGAACTCGCCGACGCGTTCCTGAGCGCGTGGGAGGCGAGTTATCGCCGTCAGGTCGTCGACCGCGTCGCCGCCGAGAGCGAGGCGCTCGTCGACGCCGAAC
>NZ_WPCD01000184.1:0-7274 GCF_009741955.1 Halogeometricum sp. CBA1124
ATGGTGCGGGCGGCGTCGCGCATCCCCTGTGCGAAGCCGGCGATTTCGGTCTCCGTCTCGCCCTTCGACCGGAGGGCCGTCAGGAGCGCGCCGATCTGCGCCTCCGTCGCGCCGTCGAAGACGAGGCGCGCCGCCTCGCGCGCTTGCTCTTGCGTCAGATCTGTGCCCTCGGTCGTGCGTTCGATGTAGGTTTGGAGCGTCATCGTAGAGACACCGATGTACGTCTTCGGTATACAATGCACAAATCAGTTCACCAGCTTAAGCCTGTCGGGGTGACGCGAGCGCCGCCGCCGGACGCTCGGAGTCGGTCGGCGGTCGGTGCCTGCGTAACCGTTCCGTCGGCCGAATCGAACGACGCCGACTCGATTCGCAACCCTTAATTGTATCCCCGGAAAACGAGGTAATGCGCTCAGACGGGCGCCACGGACGCAGTAACCAGGGTTGGTGGTCTAGTCTGGTTATGACACCTCCTTGACATGGAGGAGGCCGGCAGTTCAAATCTGCCCCAACCCACTTCTCTTCGACGCTACCGACGAGCGAAGCGAGGAGCGTACGTCGAAGTGTGTGGTAGCCATCGATTTGAACCAGCGAGCATCGCGAAGCGATGCGAGTGAGGTTCACAATCTGCCCTAACTCACTTCCTCACCGCTTCTCACTCGCGTCACGAGTCGCCACGACGTCTGCGGTTCTCGCCGAAATCCGCCGTTCGATTCGGACGTTCGTGCGGTCACGCCGTTGGTGGACGGAGTCCGCAGGACCGTCGCTACCCTCGTTCGACAGCTGTTTTACATAAGCGGGCGTGGTTCACTCGTGTATGAGTGACTCACGTCAGCGTGGAATTTTGGGTCGGCTCGGGTATCCGGATTCGTCGATAGCGGGCTTCAGCATGGTTCTGTCCGGATTCATCGCCCTCATGGGAATCATCACGGCAGAAGTCCTCTATCCGAACTATTCGACGAGACAGGACATCAGTGACCTCGGGTCGACGCGGCCACCGAATCCGGTCATCCACGAACCCTCCGCGACGATATTCAACGGCACGATGCTGGTGACGGGGGCACTCGTGCTCGTTGCGGCCCTCTTCGTCTATCGCGCCACGAATCGCCGTGGCTTCCCGGTCGTACTCGCTATCTTTGGTTTCGGCGCATTCGGCGTCGGCGTGTTCCCCGGCAACGTGACTCCCTGGCACGGGCTCTTCGCGCTTCTCACCTTCTTCAGCGGCGGTCTCGCAGTCGTCCTCTCGTCACGGGTCGTCTCCAGGCCGTTCTCCGTTTTCTGTGGTCTCTTCGGGGGTATCTCGCTCCTCTTTCTCGTGAGTGTGTTTTTCTACGGACTCGTCATCGGTGGCCCTCATCCGCTGGAGTCCCTCGGGGGTGGGGGAATCGAGCGCTGGGTGGTCTATCCGCTCGTGCTGTGGACACTCGCCTTCGGTGGCTATCTGTTGGGGACCGCTGACGACGACCTGAGTCGCCCCCCGCGCTGATCGGGACGCGATTCGTATTCACCGCGGCGGCTGAAGCCCGTCGCCCAGTGAGGGGTTCCACAGGACCGGTCGTCCCCAAAACGTGACAACGCGAACCAAGATTCTATCTCCCCCGGCGCTGTACCTCGACTGGCGTGATGCCGAATGGCAGCGATACAGACCGATGAGCTGACCAAGTATTACGGCGAGACCCGGGGTATCGAGGACGTCTCCTTCGCCGTCGAGGAGGGAGAGGTGTTCGGCTTCCTCGGCCCCAACGGGTCCGGTAAGACGACGCTCATCAGGACGCTGCTGGGCTTCCAGTCGCCGACGGGCGGCGGAGCGACGATGCTCGGCCGGGACGTGACGGACGAACGCGAGATGATCGAGGCGCGGCGCGAAATCGGCTACCTCCCCGCGGAACCGGTGTTCGACGAGAACGCGACCGGGCGGCGACTGTTGGAGTACTACGGCGCGTTGCGCGGCGACGAACGCAGCGACGAACTCCTCGACATGTTCGACCCGCCGTTACAGCGGAAGATCGGCGGCTACTCCCGCGGGAACAAGCAGATGCTGGGTATCGTGCTGGCGTTCATGCACGACCCGAACCTGATACTCATGGACGAACCGACGAGCGGGCTCGACCCGCTCAAACAGGAGCGGTTCGTCGAGTTCGTCGGCCGCGAACACGACCGCGGGAAGACGGTGTTCCTCTCCTCGCACATCCTCGGCGAGGTGCAGAAGATGTGCGAACGGGTCGGCATCATCCGCGCCGGCCGCCTCGTGGAGTTGGAGAACGTCGAGACGCTCCTCGGCCGGTCGGGGAAGTTCGTCAGGGTTCGCGTCGCCGACGAGATACGCGTCGACGACTTCGCGTTCCCGGGCGTCCACGACCTGACGGTGGGGTCCGGCGGGACGACGGACGCGGGCGACAGACGGGGCGGGGAGACGGTGACGTTCACGTTCACCGGCGAGTACAACGTCCTCCTCGACCACCTGACCGGCTACGACGTCCTCGACGTCGAGATAGAGGAGGCACCGCTGGAAGAGGTGTTCATGCGGTTCTACGGGGAGGCGCCGCCCGACGAGGCGAGGGGCGAACCGACCGGCGATTCGGGCGACGGACCGACCGACGAATCGGTGGACGAACAGGTCGAGGGGGGCGGGTAGCCGTGCTCGAAATCGCCCGGTACGAGACGGAGCGACGCATCCCGGGGACGGCAGCCATCGCCGTCGGACTGTCGATATACGCCGGCCTGTTCCTCGCCATCGGCCCCTCCATCATCGACGAGGTGGACCTCGAAGCGTACGCGGAGGCGCTCCCGCCGGCGTTCCAGTCGGCGTTCGGCGTCGACGCCATCGGCACGCTCGAAGGCCTGTTCGCCACCGAGTTGTACCAGTTCGGCTGGATTCTGCTCCTCGGGCTCTACTTCGCCTACAGCGCGGGGGACCTCATCGCGGGCGACGTGGAACGCGAGCGACTCGACCTGCTCCTCTCCAGCCCCGTCTCCCGCGTCTCGGTCCTCCTGGGAAAGTTCGCCTCGCTGTTGACACCCATCGTCGTCGTCAACGTCGTCGTCGGCGTCGTCGTCTACTTCGGGGCGGCGTTCGTCGGCGACCCCCTGTCGCTGGCCGACGTGGCGATGGTCCACCTCCTCTCGATTCCGTACCTCCTCGCCTGTGCGGGTCTGGGGCTGCTCATCTCCGTCAGCGTCAGCAGGGGCAGTCTGGCCCAACGCGGCGCGATGGGCGTCGTCTTCGGCCTGTTCATGCTCGAATCGTTCGTCGCCGGGACGGACTACGAGTGGCTGGGGACGCTCAGCCCGACCCGGTACTACGACCCGACGGCGATTCTGGTCGACGGCACGTACGACCTGCTGGGCGCGGCCATCCTCCTCGAAGTGGCCGCCCTGCTGGTCATCGCCAGCGCACTGCAGTTCCAACGGAGAGACATATGAGACCGACGAGAGCCGACGGACGGAGCGGAGTAGCGCGCGGGCGGGTGCGGGCCGACGACCCCGTGAGATGGAGCGACGGCGCGGCGCGGACGCCGTCGCGGGCCGTCGGGGAGGCGCGCCGATGAGGGCGCGGACGGCTCTCGCCGGCGTCCTCGTCGTCTGCCTCCTCGTCCCGACGGGCGTCGCGGCCATCGAGGGCGAGCCACACCTGTCGGCGACGATGCCCGAGAACCGCGTCTCGCCCGGCGAGTCGGTCGAACTCCGACTGCAGATTACGAACGTCGCGTCGCTGGAGGAGAGCAGCGGTGCCCCGGGGGTCGAACAGCGACTGACGACCGCTCGCGGGGTGCGAGCCAGACTCGACTCGGGCAACGCCCCCGTCACCGTCGAGACGACGCGCGCGTCGCTCGGGTCCATCCCCGACGGCGGCGTCGCGGAGATGCAGGTGCGGGTGACCGTCGACGAGGACGCCGAACCCGGGACGTACCGTCTCCCGGTTCGACTCCGCTACGACTACACCCGGGAGATAGACGACTACACGGGCGAGCACGATGACGTCGAGGCGTTCCGGACGGCGCGCGTGCGACTCGTCGTCGAACCCGAGGCGCGGTTCCGACTCGTCGAGTCGGCGACCGACACCCCGGTCGGCGAGAGGGGGAACGTCACGCTCACCCTGCGCAACGTCGGGAGTGCGACGGCGCGGGACGCGCGGGTCTCGGTCCAGTCCCGGTCGGCGGAGTTCCGCGTCGGCACGAACGGCAGCGTCTCCCGGTTCGTCGGCGCGTGGCGACCGGGCGAGGAGGCCACCGTCGACGTGCCGGCGACGGCGCTTTCGACCGCCGGCCGCCGGAACTACACCGTCGTCGGACGGGTCAGCTACTCCGACGACGACGACCGGCCCCGGCGGTCCGAACCGCTCGTCACCGGCGTCGTCCCGGCGCCCGAACAGCGCTTCGTCGTCCGCGAATCGTCCGCGACGCTGTTCGTCGGCGAACGGGGGACGGTCCGGGGCACCGTCGTCAACAGGGGGCCGGAGACGGCTCGGGACGCCGTCGTGTACATCGAGACGGGCAGCGACGGCGTCGTCGCACTCCAGTCGTCGTACCCCGTCGGGACGCTCGAAGCGGGCGAGTCGGCGGCCGTCGCGTTCCCCGTGCGGGTGACCGACCGGGGAGAACCCGGCCCACACCAGTTCGACCTGAGCGTCCGGTATCGGGGGCGCGAGGACGCGACGCGCCAGAGCGACGCGCTGTTCGTGCGCTCGACCGTCGAACCGGAGCGCGACCGGTTCGCGCTGGAACCGCAGAACGCGACGTTCGGACCGGACACCACGAACCGCCTCGTCGTCCGCGTCACCAACGCGGGCGACGCGCCGCGCACGGACGTGGCCGTCTCCCTCGAACCGCGGCCGCCGTTCACGAGCGTCGCGCCGACGGCCTACGTGGGCGAGTTGGACCCCGGCGAGTCCGAACGCGTCGCGTTCGAGTTGAGCGTGGACGAAGACGCCGTCGAGAGCACGCACCCGGTGACGGTGAACGTCACCTCCGAGTCGGCCGACGGCGACGTGGACAGCGAGTCGCACCGCGTCCCGGTCGCCGTCTCGCTCGAGGAGCAGTCGGTCGACACGGGCGCCCTCGCCGCGGTCGGCGTGCTCGCACTCCTCATCGTCGCCAGTCTCGGCTACTGGTGGTACCGGCGACGGTAGCGACGGGTGCGGGCGAGGGCAGCGACGGCGACTGGCGGCGGGTGCGACTTCTCGCGCGACCGGTCCGGCGGCCACAACAGCGAAACGGGGTCCGCCCGGTCACCCGAACGAGCGTCCTCCGACGCTCGGTTTCGACATGAACGAACACCAGTTCGTCAGCCACGTTCGCGAACGTGCCGGACTCGAATCGACCGACGAAGCCCGCGCCACCGTCCAGGCGACGCTCCGCGTCTTCGGTTCTCGGCTCACGGAACCGGTGGTCGATGACCTCGCCGCGCAGGTGCCCGAGTCGTTCGGTTCGGACCTGACGGGGGAGAGCGGGACGGAACCCGAGTCGTTCGACGCCGAGGCGTTCGTCGACCGGGTCCGCGACCGAGAGGCGACCGACGGACGTATCGACGAGTCGGACGCGGCGTCGCACGCGAAGGCCGTCGCCAGCACCCTCGCCGACAGCGTCGGCGACGGCGAACTCGGGGGCATCCGCGCGCAACTCCCCGGAAGCTACGAGCGACTGTTCAACCCCGACACCGCGGGGTCGTAGCGAGGCAGAAGGATGGCCGCATCTCGGTGGCGGGCGTCGGTGCCACCGTCACCGCCGGCCCGCCGGACGCCGGTGACCGACCGGTGAGTTCGGCTACCGACCGTCGCCGCCGGCGAGCAGACGCCGGAGGCGCGGACCGAACTGGTCGGTGGCGAGCAGGTAGGAGAACCCGAACGCAACCGCACCCATCACGGCCGCCCACGCGCCGAGTTCGACCTGACCGCTCTCGAACATCGAGAGCGCGAATCGCTCGACGTAGACGCCGAAGCCCGAGAGGGCGACGGTGCCGACGCCGAAGACGAGGAGTTCGACGATTTCGGGGACGAGCGCGAGTAGTCCGCTTGTCATACCGGTGAACCGCCGCGGTCCTTTGAGTCCCTTTCGGTCCGAGCAGTATCCGCTCGCGACGGGCGGTGCCAGCGCGTCCCGAACGGGCGCTATCGCACCGGCGGACCGGACTCGCTCGGATACGTTACCGTTCAACGTGCGCTTTGAGCTATCGGTCGTACTAACTTCTCGACCGTTCACGTTGCACGTACGATGCCCTCCAGCATCACAGACAGACGGCACGGAATCGACGGAGGACCGCGATGAGCCTCCGCGTCGCACTCCTCGTCTGTGTCCTCGGCGCGGCCCTCGCGCCTGCCGGCGCGGCGGCCGTCGAGGACACCGCGACGTTCGTCCACGAGGGCGACGCGCTGACGGTGCACCCGCGGGCCGGACAGGCGGTGACGGGCGAGACGACGCTCCCGGCGGGGTCCGTCCTGAGCGTCAGGATGCGCTCGACGGGCGACACGCAACCGCAGTTCCTCCGAACCGCCGAGACGACGGTCACGGAGTACGGGACGTTCGAGGTTCGCTTCGACATGAGCGACGGGCCGACGAACGGGACGTTCGCCCTCTCGGCGTATCACGACGGCGAGCGACTCGGGCAGGCGGAGGGGCGAATCGTCCCCTGCGACGGCGACTGCACCGACGCGACGGCGACGGAGCGCGACTCCTTCGAGGGCGAGACGACGCTGTCGCCGGACCGCGTCGGCGTCGTCGCCGTCAGCGAGGTGACCCGGACGCGGACGGCGCGCATCCCCGTCACCTTCGGCGACGCCGAGAACGTCACCGTCGTCGTCGGCGAGGAGTCGGTCAACTACCAGTACGCCGCGACCCTGCGCGACCGAGACGGAGACGGCCGCGCAATCCTCCTGTTCCACACCGAACACGCCGGCACGGACCGGACGACGGCGAGCGTCCTCGACGCCGACCAGCGCACGGCGGTCGACCCGATACGGGAGTCGGAACTCCCCGCCCTCGTCGACCCCGGAAACTACCCGATAGCGGTCTATCCGGGGACGAACACCACCGGCGACCCCGCCGACGTCGGGTCGCTGGTCGTCCACGAAGCGCCGACGGTCGAACCGTCGCCGACCGAGACGGTGACGGACGCGCCGACGGCGACGGCCGGAACAGCGACGGCCGCGACGGCGACGGACGCGCCGGAGACGGAGCGACCGCGGACCGGGACCGTCACGACCGGTTCGGACGACGGACTGCTCGGCGGCGACGCCGCGGGACTGGTCGCCGTCGGATTCGGCGTCACGCTGGGCGTCGTCG
>NZ_WPCD01000139.1:0-9883 GCF_009741955.1 Halogeometricum sp. CBA1124
CCGCCGTCGGGAGCGGCGTCGCCGTCGCGGGCGCGGTGCCGCTGGCGCTCCCGCTCTCGCACCTCGTCGCCGCCGGCCGCGCGGAACTGTACGCCGCGCTCCCGGCCGTTCTCGCCCTCGTCGTCGTCCTCCTCGTGGCCGCCGAACCGACGCGGCGGCGGCGACTCGGCGGCGTCGCCTGTTTCGGACTCGCGGCGGGACTCGGACTGCTGACGCTCGGCGTCCCCACCGACGGGTCGCTCGCGCCGTCGGCCGCGACGTCGATGCTGGCACCGCTGTTCGCCGGCCTGTTCGGCGCGCCGGTCCTCGTCGATGCGCTCGGCGGGCGGGGAGCGATACCGCCGCAGGAGGGGGCGCGGACCGCTCTCGCCGGTGGCGACGCTCCGCGCGGCCGCGTCGGGCGTCGGCGGCGGTGCGCTCGTCGGCTACCTCCCGGGCGTCTCCGCGGGCGTGGCGACGGTGTTGGCACTCGGCGGCGCGGGGGGCGAGAGCCGCCTCGCCGACGGGTCGAGCGGAGACGGCGGCCGAACAGACCGCCTGTACGTCGTCGCGACCAGCGGAGCCGACACGGCGACGGCCGTCTTCGCCGCCGCGGCACTCGTCGTGGTCGGCGACGAACGGAGCGGGGTGGCCGTCGCCCTCTCGGCCGTCGGCGGCGGCGGGTCCCCGTTCGGCTCGGTGACGGCGCTGGCCACCTCGTCTTCGCCGCGGGCGTCGGGTGCGTGCTGGTGCCGACTGTCGGCGACCGCTACCTCGCCGTCGTGCGCCGACTCCCGCACCGCGCGCTCTCCGTGGCGGTTCTCGCCCTGCTGTGGGCACTCGCGGGCGTCTTCGCGGGCGTGCCGGGGCTGTGCGTCTTCGCGCTCGCCGCACTCGTCGGCCTCGTCCCGCCGCGTCTGGGCGTCCGGCGCGTCCACCTGATGGGCGTGCTCATCGGCCCCGTCGCGCTCGGGTGAGCCGGAAAGACAACCGTTAAAAGTCGCGGACGGGTTGATAGCCGTATGAGCCAGTCCGAGCAGCGACACGCCAGACAGTGCGTGTCCTGCGGCATCAACATCTCCGGCATGAGCGCGGCGACGTTCGACTGCCCGGAGTGTGGCACCGAGATTTCGCGCTGTGCGAAGTGCCGAAAGCAGAGCAACCTCTACGAGTGTCCCGACTGCGGCTTCATGGGTCCGTAAACAATGGGGAAAGTAGCTGCCAAGATGAAAGTCATGCCGAACAGCCCCGAAATCGACCTCGACGAACTCCAGGAACGACTGGAGGACTCCCTGCCCGAGGGTGCGAAGATAAACGGGTTCGAGCGTGACGACGTGGCGTTCGGACTCGTCGCACTCCTGCCGACGGTCATCGTCCCCGACGACGCCGGCGGGACGGAAGCCGTCGAGGAAGCGTTCTCGGACGTCGAGGGCGTCGAGAGCGTCGCCGTCGAGAACGTCGGCCGCATCTGAGCGGACGACGGTAGCGGTCAGTTCTCGCTCGCGGCGTCTGCCGCCGTCGCAGACGCTGCCGTGCTATCGAAATCCGCGAGTGACGACGCCGCCCGAACCGACAGTTTCGCGCGGAGAAGACGGGGCGGTCAGTCGCCGCGTTCGACGTAGAGGACGCCGATGACGGGCGCGAGGATGAACCCCATTCCGAGCACGATGAGGAACGCGACGGACGTGCTCGTTCCGAGTGCCCACGCGACGAGGACGCCGACGACGGCACCGAGGAGGATGCCCGCAGAGGCACCCACGCCGAACTTCTCGCCGAGGTGGCTCGACACCCCGCCGACGGCGTGCGATTCGGTCGGTTCGTACTCTGTCACCGACTGCTCACCCGACGGCGCGTCGTTCTGAGTCGCAAGTTCTTGAGCCATGCGCTACCGTACTCCGGCCTCGGTGTTAGGTTTACCGCGTTTTCGGACGGTAGTGAACGGCCGACGGTCAGAACGCGGCGTCGAACGCCGCGTCGAGGTCCGCCTTCATGTCGTCGACGTGTTCGATACCGACCGACACGCGGACGAGTCCGTCAGTCAGTCCGGCGGCGAGGCGTTCCTCGCGCGGGATGGCCGCGTGCGTCATCGCCGCCGGTTGCTCGATGAGGCTCTCGACGCCGCCCAGACTCTCCGCGAGCGTGAACACTTCCGTCTCCTCGACGACGGTGGAGGCCTGTTCGAGCGTCCCGTCCACCTCGAACGACAGCATCCCGCCGAAGTCGTCCATCTGTTCGGCCGCGAGTTCGTGCTGGGGGTGTGACGCCAGTCCCGGGTAGTAGACGTCGGCGACGCGTTCGTGGTCGTCCAGCCAGCGGGCGAGTTCGCTCGCGTTCTCGCAGTGGCGGTCCATGCGGACCGAGAGCGTCTTCGTCCCGCGGAGGACGAGGAAGCAGTCGAACGGCGACGGCGTCGCGCCGACGGCGTTCTGGTAGAAGCCGATTCGCTCGTCCAGTTCCTCGTCGTCGGTGACGAGTGCGCCCGCCACCACGTCCGAGTGGCCGCCGAGGTACTTCGTCAGCGAGTGCGAGACGACGTCCGCGCCGTGTTCGAGCGGTCGCTGGAGGTACGGCGTGGCGAACGTGTTGTCCACGGCGCAGAGCGCGTCGTACTCGTGAGCGAGGTCAGCCAGCGCCGAGACGTCGTTGACGCGCATCAGCGGGTTCGTCGGCGTCTCGACCCACAGGAGGGCCGTCTCCTCGCGCATCGCGTCGGCGACGGCGTCGTGGTCCGTCGTGTCCACGAAGTCGAACGAGAGGTCGTACTCCTCGTACACCTGCGTGAAGATGCGGTGCGTGCCGCCGTAGACGTCGTCGCCCGTGACGACGTGGTCGCCCGCTTCGAGCAGGTTCAAGACGGTGTTTATCGACCCCATCCCGGAGGAGAACGCGCGGCCGTGAGCGCCGCCCTCGAGGGAGGCGAGGTTGGCTTCGAGGTCCGTGCGCGTGGGGTTGCCCGTCCGGGAGTACTCGTAGCCGCGGTGGTCGCCCGGCGCGTCCTGCGCGTACGTCGAGTTCGCGTGGATGGGCGTCATCAGCGCGCCCGTCTCCTCGTCGGGGTCCTGTCCGGCGTGGATGGCACGCGTCTCGATGGAGTAGTCGCTGTCGTCGTCCATGCACCCGTCGTCGCGGGCGACGGGCCTGACTCTTGCCCTTTCGCCGAGTTCACGCCACGCTCCCGCACGCGCGAGACAGGAACGTGCGTTTTATAACTGCGTCACCAGTATTCTGCCTCACGACTATGCCGAGTTCCAACGGTCCGCTTCACGGGACGAGAGGAAAGCTGTCGAACAAACCCCGCGAGCGCGGCACCTCCCCGCCGCAGCGAGCGATTCAGGAGTACGACGAGGGCCAGAAGGTCCACCTGAAGATCGACCCCAGCGTGCGAAAGGGCCGGTTCCACGCGCGCTTCAACGGCCACACGGGCGAAGTGGTCGGCAAGCAGGGCCGCGCGTTCAAGGTCCAGATCAACGACGGCGGGAAGGACAAGATTCTCGTCGTCCGGCCCGCCCACCTGCGCGCCCAGCAGTAACTCCTCTCGCCGATGACCATCTTCAAAGAGAAGGTACACGAGGAGTATCTCACCACGAGCGAGGTCAAGGAACTCCTCGAAGACGTCGAAGCCGAACGCGCCGCGGACGAGGAGCGTGAACTCCGTTACGAACTCGCTCGCGCCATCGAACACGTGAACCGCTTCGCCTTCCTCGACCCCGAAGAGTCGGTCGAACTCGTCGAGGAACTCCTCGAACTGGAGAAGGTCGACGAGGCGACGGCGTTCAAAATCGCGGACCTCCTCCCCCAGAGCCGGGACGAACTCCGCGCCGTCTACGCGCAGGAGCGGTACGCGCTCAGCGGCGACGAACTCGACGAGATTCTGGACGTCGTCGCGAAGTACGCCTGAGGGGCCAACTTTTTAAATACGCCGTCGGCGTATCCATTGACATGACAAGCGCTGAGAGCGGAGACGCCGACCCCGACACGTCGGTCGACGAGACCGAGAGCGGCGCCGACGCGGCGACTGACGTGACGTCCGCCGTCGTCCTCGACCACCTCCCGCACGGGCGACCGGACGACGACCGGCCGCGATACAAGAAATCGCCGCTCGCGTACGCCCTCGGCGAGAAGAACTTCCGCCTCTTCGAGCTTCGACTCGGCGACGACTCGGACGTCTCCATCGGTGACAAGGTAGTACTCTTCCCGGCGGAGGAACGCGACGCCGTCGAGGAACTCCGTGAAGTCGGCTACGACGACCTGTCGAACACGGCGCACTCGGAACTGGAGTACGTCGTCGAGGACGTCGTCGAGGAGAACGAGCGGCGCTTCGTGGACTTCTACAACGACGCCCAGCCCATCACGCTGCGCCTCCACCAGTTGAACCTCCTGCCGGGCATCGGGAAGAAACTCCGGAACAACATCCTCGACGAGCGCAAACGCGGCCCGTACGAGAGCTTCGAGGACCTCGAAGACCGAGTGTCGGGCCTCCACCACCCCCGCGACGTGCTGGTCGAGCGAATCATGGAGGAACTCCGCGACGACGATCTGAAGTACAAGGCGTTCGTCGGGCGAGACAGCTAGTCCCGCCCCCGAGCCGAGACGTTTACCCCGGTTCGCACGTATTCTCCGCCGATGACCGAGCCGCAGCCAGAGTCGACAGAGGCGGCGGCGCACGCGCCGCGCGACCCGGACCGACTGATCCGACGCGCGGGCCTGCGCGGCGACCCCGACCAGGACCAGCACTTCCTCGTGGACGACCGAGTGCTCGACCGCATCCCCGGCTACCTCCCCGACGACGCGGACGCCTCGCACGTCCTCGAAGTCGCGCGGGGACGGGCGCGCTGACCGACCGACTGCTCCGCGTCGCCGACCGGGTGACCGTCGTCGAACGCGACACGCGCCTCGCCTCGTTCCTCCGCGAGGAGTTCGCCGCGGACGTCGAGGACGGTCGACTGACGGTGCTGGAGGGCGACGCGCTCGAACTCGACCTGCCGGACGTCACCGCCTGCGTCTCGAACCTCCCGTACGGCATCTCCTCGGAGATAACGTTCCGCCTGCTCCCCCGCGGAATCCCCCTCGTGCTGATGTTCCAGAAGGAGTTCGGCGAGCGGATGGCCGCCGAGGCGGGCGGCGACGACTACGGTCGCCTCTCGGTGAGCGCGCAGCACTACGGCGACGTGGAAGTCGTCGAGACGGTTCCGAAGGAGGCGTTCGACCCCGCCCCGGCCGTCGAGAGCGTCGTCGTCCGCGTGACGCCGCGCGCGCCCGACTACGAGGTGGCCGACGAGGCGTTCTTCCTCGACTTCGTGAAGGCGCTTTTCACCCAGCGACGCAAGACCATCCGCAACGGCATCCGCAACACCGCGCACATCTCCGGGCTGTCCGACCCCGAGGCCGTCGTCGAGGCGGCCGACGAGGACCTGTTGCGAAAGCGCGCGGGGAACGTGACGCCGCGGGAGTCGCGGCGCTGGCGGCGCTGGCCGACGAACACGGGCGGTGAGACCGATGCTCGTGGCGCTCTCGACGACACCGCTGCAGGGGGTCGGGGACGGCGCTCCAGCAGTTGGGGGAGGCGGTTCCATCGTTCGCCGGGCGCGTCGCCGTCACCGGCGCCATCGTCTTCCTGACGACTGTCGTCCTCGCCAGGAGCGACGAACTCCACGACTACGACCTGCCGGGCGTTCCGAGCGCGCTGTGGAGCCTGCTCGTGACGCTGACGACGATGACGCTGGCGATCGGCGCCGCCGCCCTCATCGTCGGCGTCTGGGGGCAGGCCGAGGCCGTCGCGTCGGTGTTCGAGGGCTACGACTTCGGCTACGAGTCGTTCGTCAAACTCGGACTCTCCGTCCTCCTCCTCGTCGGCGCGTACACGATGACGAGCCTGGTGCGGCGTCTCGTCGACGAGGTGACGGAGGCCCGCCCGGCGGTCAGCCAGCACCAGCGCGAGATAGCCTACCGCATCGCGCAACTGTCGCTGTACGTCGTCGGCGTCGCCATCGTCCTCGCCATCTGGGAGGTGAACCTCGGCGGCGTCCTCGTCGGCGCCGGGTTTCTCGGCATCGTCGTCGGGATGGCCGCCAGACAGACGCTCGGCGCGTTGCTGGCGGGGTTCGTCCTGATGTTCTCCCGACCGTTCGAGATAGGCGACTGGATAGAGGTGGGCGACCACGAGGGAATCGTCACCGACATCACCGTCGTCAACACGCGCATCCAGACGTTCGACGGCGAGTACGTGATGATTCCGAACGACGTCGTCTCCTCGGAGAGCCTCGTCAACCGGAGCCGGAAGGGGCGACTTCGCATCGAAGTCGAGGTGGGCGTCGACTACGACGCGGACCCGAAGCGCGCCGCGGACCTCGCCCTCGACGCCGTCGAGGGACTGGACGAACCGCTCAACGTCCCGACGCCGCAGGTGGTGCTGAAGCGGTTCGCCGACTCGGCCGTCGTCCTCGGCGTCCGCGTCTGGATAGACCGGCCTAGCGCGCGCCGCAAGTGGCGCACGCAGACGTCGGTCATCGCCGCGGTGAAGGACGCCTTCGAATCCGCAGACATCAAGATTCCCTTCCCGCAACGGGAACTCATGGCCCGCACCGAGGAGGACGGCTTCGTCGTCGCCGGCGACGCGAGCGGTCGGCGTCGACGACCGGCGGACGCGCGGACGGAGGCTGAGGCGACGACCGACGGGGGGGACGACGGCGACGTGAACCCGGAGCGTGACGGCGCCGGGACGACGGCGACCGCCGCGCCGGCGGCGAACACCGCGGCGACGGCGAGAGCCACGACGCGGCGCTTTCGAACGGCGACCGTGACGGCGACGGCGAGGAGGACGAGTCGTGACCGACGACCTGGCCGAACGGCGCGGGATGGAGACGAACGTCTACCAACCGGCCGAGGACTCCGCCCTCCTCGCGGAGGCGGTGGTCGACCACGCGCGCGGTCGCTTCCTCGAAGTCGGCACCGGGTCGGGGTGGGTCGCCGAACGGGCGGCCCGCGACGCCGAGGTGACGCGCGTCGTCGCCAGCGACGTGAACCCGCACGCCTGCGAGAGCGCGCGTGAACGCGGCGCGGCCCTCCGCGCAGAGGGGCACCTCGGAATCGAAGCCGTGCGCGCGAACCTCGTGGACCCCTTCCGAGACGGAGCCTTCGACACGGTGGCGTTCAACCCGCCGTACCTGCGACCGACCCCGACAACGAGTGGGACGACTGGATGGAGAGCGCCCTCTCGGGCGGCGAGAGCGGTCGGAAGTTCCTGAACCCGTTCGTGGACGACGTGGGACGCGTCCTCGCCGATGGGGGACGCGTCCTCCTCCTCGTCAGTTCGCTCACGGGCTTCGAGGAAGTCGTCGCGCGCGTCGAAGCCCGCGGGTTCGACCACGAGACGGTCGTGCAAGAGTCGTACCCGTTCGAGACGCTGTCGGTGCTCCGACTGACGCGGGAGTCGGCGTCGAAGTCGGCGGCCGAGGAATAACTGGCGCGAATAGACCGCATCAGCAAATATTAAGCGTCGGCATTTCGTAGCCGAGTGTGATGACCGAACTGGTAGCGACGTCGCCCGGGCTATTCCCCCTCCCGGACTGGGCGAAGTCGGACCTCTCAGACCTCAAAGGGCACCAGAAGGACGACCTCATCTCCGGCGACGAGTCGGACGAAATCGTCGCCGTCTACGACGAGGCGCGCGAGGAAGTCGTCGGCGACCAACGCGACGCGGGCCTCGACAGAGTCGTCGAGGGACAACTCCGCTGGGACGACATGCTCGCTCACCCCCTCGCCGTTCACGACAACGTCGAGACGGGCGGCATCGTCCGGTACTACGACAACAACAACTTCTACCGCGACCCGCAGGTCGTCGGCGACCTGACGTTCTCCGGCGACGTGGCCGCGGAGTTGGAGGCGGCGGCCGAGTTCGCGGGCGAGACGCCCCTGCAGGCCGTCCTCCCCGGCCCGTACTCGCTGGCCGAACTCGCCACGGACGACCACTACGGCGACGATGCCGACTTCCTCGCCGCCGTCGGCGACTTCCTCGCCGGCGAAGTCGAGGCGTTCCCCGAACACGAGACGCTGTTCCTGCTCGACCCCTCGCTGGTGACGGACGCGCCCGACGACGACGCCGCGGAGCGAGTCCCCGAGGCCATCGACGCCGTCGCGGACGCGACTGACGCCGACGTGGTCGTCCACACCTACTGGGGCGCCATCGACGAGAAGACGTACGCGCACCTGATGGACGCCGACGTGGAGGCCATCGGCTTCGACTTCGTCGCCGGCGACCGCGAGACGACGCTCTACAACGTCAACGAGTACGGCGCGAAGGACGACGTGGCCCTCGGACTCGCCGACGGGCAGAACACTCTCGTCGAGGACCCCGAGACCATCCGCGAACGCGTCGACTGGGTGAACGGCCAGATTCAGGGCGACGACTTCGACACCGCCTACGTGACGACGAACACCGAACCGTTCTACCTCCCCGTGAACAAGCATCAGGAGAAACTCCGCGCGTTGGCGACGGCCGCCGACCTCGAATCGGAGGTGGAGGCGTAATGTCCCGAAACGCCGAGAACCGCGAGCAGTTCCGCCCGAACGACCACGACGCCGAGCACTTCCTGCTCACCACCGTCGTCGGGAGCTATCCCAAGCCGAAGTGGCTGAACCGGTCGAAGGAACTCGCCGAGGACGACGCCTCGAAGTTCGACGACGACGACCTGACGGAGGCGTACGACGACGCCGCCTGCGTCATCACGCACGAACACGAGGACGCCGGACTCGACACCGTCGTCGACGGCGAGATGCGCCGCGAGGAGATGGTCGAGTACTTCGCTCACCGCATCCCGGGCTACGAGTTCAACGGCCCCGTCAAGGTGTGGGGGCACAACTACTTCGACAAGCCCTCCGTCGCGAGCGAAGTCGAGTACGACGAACCGTGGCTGGTCGACGAGTTCGAGTTCACCTCGAACGTCGCCGAGAAGCCCGTCAAAGTCCCCATCACGGGGCCGTACACGCTCGCGCGCTGGTCGTTCAACGAGGCGTACGACACCGAGGCGGACCTCGCCTACGACCTCGCGGACCTCGTGAACAAGGAGGTCGAGAAACTGGTCGAGGCGGGCGCGAAGTACGTCCAGATAGACGAACCCGCGCTGGCGACGACGCCGGACGACCACGCCATCGTCGGCGAGTGTCTCGAACGCATCGTCGCGGGCATCCCCGACGACGTGCGCATCGGCCTGCACGTCTGCTACGGCGACTACTCGCGCATCTACCCCGAGATAAACGACTTCCCCATCGACGAGTTCGACGTGGAACTGTGCAACGGCGGCTACGAGCAGATAGACGTGTTCACCGACCCCGAGTTCGAACCCGACCTCGCACTCGGCGTCGTCGACGTCCACACCGCCGAAGTCGAGTCCGTCGAGGAGATAAAGGAGAACATCCTCGAGGGCCTCAAAGTCGTCCCGCCGGAGCGACTCACCGTGTCGCCCGACTGCGGCGTGAAACTCCTCCCGCGCGAGGTGGCCTACCAGAAGATGGAGAACATGGTGACGGCCGCCCGCGAAGTCGAGGCCGAACTCGACGCCGGCGAGATAGACGTCACCGCGCCGACGCCGAACGCCGACTGAGGCGGCGTTCGCTCGCGGTCACCGGCGGCGTCCCCGCCGCCCGGCGTGGCCGACGACACCGCCGAGGGCACCGAACGCCGAGCGCTCCGGCCAGGCCCCCGAGCAACGCGCACGTCCGCCGGTCGGTCCGCGCGAGGAACCCGGCGGTCGCACCGCCCGCGACGACGCTCAGCATCGGCGGGGCCGCGAACGCCCACCTCGGGACCCACGTCCCGACGACTTCGGCCGTCACGAATCCGAGGACCGGAACCAGCACCACCGTCAGGACGCCCAGCACCGCGGTGGTCGCCGCGCCCGCGAGGACG
>NZ_WPCD01000176.1:0-7675 GCF_009741955.1 Halogeometricum sp. CBA1124
GTCGGTGACGACGCTCGCCGCCCTCGTCGCCGCCGGCGTCGCGGTGAGCGTCTTCGTCGACCTCGACCACTTCGTCATCGCCCGCGGGATGGCGGGCGACTGGCACCACCTCGAACGGGCGGTGACGAACCCGCGAGTGGGGCTCCTCGAACAGGAGCGGGTGTTCGCCGACTTAGACGAGGCCGCTCTCGTCCACCGCAGACTGCTCAGCCACCACCTCGTCGCCGGCGCTCTCACGCTCGCACTCGCCCTCGCGGGCCGCGGGTCGCTGGCCGTCTTCGCCGCCGTCGTCCTCTACGCCCACGTCCTCTGCGACTACCTCAGAGACCTCGAGTACGCCTGAGTCGGCCGCTGCGCGGTCCCGGTCGGGAGTCGGGCAGTCGCTCAGTGCCAGAGCTTCCCGTCCTCGTCGTAGCGGGCGTCCATGATGCGCTCCCACTGGTCGTCCGAGAGGTCCACGTCCGCCGCGCCGACGTTCTCGTCCAGTTGGTCCTCGGTCCGCGCGCCGACGATGGGAATCACCGTCGCGTCGGGGTAGTCCATCAGCCACCGGAGGGCCACCTGCGCGGGCGAGGCGTCCACCTCGTCGGCGACGCTCCGGACGGCGTCGAGCACCTTCCACCCGCGTTCGGAGAGGTAGAACCGGTCGAACCGCTCGTCGAACGACCCGCGGGAACCGTCCGGCGCGACAACCTGTTCGGGGTCGTCGGGGTCGGCCCGTTCGTACTTCCCGGTGAGGAACCCGCCCGCCAGCGGGGAGTACGGGCAGACCGCGAGTTCCTGGTCGCCGCAGACGTCGAGGTAGTCCTTCACGTCCTCGTAGTAGCCCGCGTGGAACAGCGGTTGCGTCACCTCGAAGCGCTCCCAGTCGTGCAGGTCGGACTTCCACAGCGCCTTCGTCAGTTGCCACGACGCCATCGTCGAGGCGCCGAGGTAGTTCACCGTCCCCTCCTCGACCAGTCGGTTCAGCGTCGAGAGCGTCTCCTCGATCGGCGTCTCCTCGTCCCAGCGGTGGATGTAGTAGAGGTCGAGGTAGTCCGTCCCCAGTCGGTCCAGCGTCCCCGTTATCTGGTCGCGGATGTGCGTCCGCGAGAGGCCCGACCCGTTCGGGTTGTCCGGGTCGAAGCCGAAGTACACCTTCGAGGCGAGCACGTACTCCTTCCGGTCGCGTTGTGCCAACCAGTCGCCGATCCACGACTCCGAGCGACCGTTGGGGTTGCCGTAGACGTTCGCGGTGTCGATGAAGTTGCCGCCGCGGTCCGCGAACGCGTCGAGGAGGGCGTGGGCGTCCTTCTTCGACGTCTCCAACACGCCGCCCGTCTCGCGGCCGAACCGCCACGTCCCGAAACAGAGTTCGGACACTTTCGTCCCTGTGCTGCCGAGTCGGCGGTAGTCGAGACTCATGCGGGAACCGACGGCCGCGGGGTGCAAAAGTGTGCGACTTGCCGGCATGCGCGTTCGGTTTCGGCCGCTGTCGGTGCGCTTATGCCCGCCAAACCGCTCCGTCGGCAGTATGTCGAAACTCTCGGTCGCCGCCGTCGGACTCGGCGACCTGGGCCGGTTGGAGTGTCACGTCGTCGATTCGATAGACGGCGTCGAACTCGTCGGGGGCGCGGACCCCTCGCCGGACGCACGCGACGCCTTCGAACACGAACTCGGTCGCCCCGCGTTCGACTCGCACGAGGAACTGCTCGACGCGGTGGACGCCGACGCCGCCGTCGTCTCCTCGCCGCACGCGTTCCACTACGACCACGCCGTCGCGTGTCTGGACCGCGGTATCCACGTCCACCTCGAGAAGCCGATGGTGACGGACCTCGCCGACGCGCGAGCGCTGATTCGGCAGGCGCGGCGCGAGGGACTCGTCCTCGCGGTCGGATACCAGCGACACTTCGACCGCCGATTTCGGGAGATGCGCCGCCTGATAGACGACGGGCGCATCGGCGACCCGCACATGGTGACGTGCCACCTCGAACAGAACTGGGTCGACTGGAACCGGGACCGCTGGCGCGGCGACCCCGCGCTCTCCGGCGGCGGGCAACTGTACGACTCCGGGTCGCACCTCCTCGACGTGCTCTGCTGGACGACGCGGGCCGCGCCCGTGGACGTGGCCGCGACGATGGACTACCGCGACGCCGACGTGGACGTGAACGCCGCCCTCGCGGTCACCCTCGACCGGAACGGCGACCGACTCCTCGCCAGCGTCGGCGTCTCCGGCGACGGCCCCAGCGGTCCGGCCCCCGGCGAGGCACTGCAGATTCTCGGCACCGAGGGGTCGCTCTCCTTCGACGGCGAGACGGTCCGCGTCGTCGAGGCGGGGACGACGTACGAGGCGACGCCGCCGGAACCGGGGTTCGAGGAACTGACCGAGCGGAAACTGGAGAACTTCGTCGCCGCCGTCCGCGGGGAGGAAGACCTGGAGATTCCGGCGACGGACGCACTGAACGTGACCGCGCTGACGGAGGCGGCCTACGAGTCCGCCGAGTCGGGCCGCCGCGTCGCCGTCGACACGGACGTCTAGGGGGCGACCAGTCGGAACAGTTCGCCCGTCCGGCCGCCGACTCGCTGCGAGTCGCTCGTGAGGAGGTACAGGCCCTCGGTGTCGCGGCCGAACGCCGTCACGAACGACCCCGGCGCGGTGTCGCCCGCGACGGGTATCTCGGCGACGGGCCACGGCGTCGTCTCCGAGGCGGGGTCGGCGGCGAACAGGCGGCCCTCGGCCCGCCAGTCGGCGAAGAGGTACGCGCCCTCCAGTCCGGGGAGCGACCCGTCGCGGACGACGTAGCCGCCGATGACGGCGATGCCGGAGATGCCGTCGCCCGAGTGCGGGTACTCGACGACCGGGTCCACGAGCGGGTCGCTGTCGGGCGTCGTCGTCGGGCAGTCGCCCGCGCCGAAGCAGTGCGTCGCCTCGCGGACGTTCCAGCCGTAGTTGCCCCCTCGCTCGACGAGGTTCACCTCCTCGTACTCGTTCTGCCCCACGTCGGCGACGTAGAGGTCCCAGTCTGCCGCGTCGCTCTCGCCGCCGCCGTCGCTCCCGTCGGTGCCCACGTCGAAGGAGAACCGCCACGGGTTGCGGAGGCCCCACGCGTACTGTTCGTCCAGTCCGTCGGACCCGACCAGCGGGTTGTCGTCGGGTATCCCGTACGGCCGGTCCTCGCCCTCGGCGTCGACGTCGATGCGGAGGATGCTCCCCAGCAGGTTCTCCGTCACGTCCTGCCCGTTGCCGCCCGCGACGGGGTCGTACCAGTCCGCGACGTGGCCCGTGCCCCTGTCGCCGCCGCCCCCGCCGTCGCCGGTGGCGACGTAGAGGTAGCCGTCCGGGCCGAAGCCGAGGGCGCCGGCGTGTGGTTCGACTGCGGTTGGGGCAGTTCCAAGAGCGTCCGCTCTCCGTCGGGACTCGCCGTCTCGGCCCCGGGGTCCACCGTGAACTCCGAGAGGACGAACGTGTGGCTGTAGTTGCTCGGCGTCCCCGCTCGACGGGGTGCGCTGTACCGGACGAACAGCCGACCGTTCTCGGCGAACCCGGGGTGCGGGGCGACGCCTAGCAGGCCCTGCTCGGAGTAGCCGCCGACGTCGACGATGCGGCCCCTGAGGTCGAGGTACGGCGCCTCGCGCCGGCCGTCGGCCGTCACCTCGTAGACGACGCCGGGTTGGTCGACGACGAACCGCCGACCGGTGTCCGCGGGGGCGAAGTAGTCCACCGGCGAGACGAACCCCGAGGCGAGGCGTTCGACGGCGACGCTGGCGTCCGCGAGGGCGGTTCCATCGCCGTCGTCGTCGCTCCCGGAACTAGTTCGCTCTCCGCCGCCGGCCGTATCTGACGCGGGCGTCCGCCCGCGCCGTCGCCCGTGGGCGCGGAACTGCACCCGGCGACGCCGGCGAGGGCGGTTGCGAACCCGGCCGCGAGGACGCGACGGCGGGACAGCGAGACACGGCGCCGCGAAGACAGACCGCGGCGGGGCGGTGGGGACATACCTGTCCCACGGGAGGCGGCGGGAATAAGGTTGTCTCGGTGTAAATGTGCTGATAGTTCTGGCTGGGGTACCGCGTCGAATCCCGCGGCGGAATCCGAATCCTTACCACCGGACGGCGACCAATCCCGCGTATGGACGAGGTACTCGTCGCCGTCGACGTGCGGAAGTCGTACGGCGACAGAGACGCCCTCGCCGGCGTCTCGCTCTCGGTCGCCGAGGGGGAGGTGTTCGGCCTCATCGGCCCCAACGGCGCGGGGAAGACCACGCTGGTCCGCGCGCTCACCGGGACGACGGCCGTCGAGGGCGACGTGAGCGTCCTCGGAACGCCGCCGACGAGCGTCGAACGCTCCCGCATCGGACTCCTGCCGCAGTCGTTCTCGCCCGCCTCGCGCCTCACCGCCCGCGAACTCGTCGCCTACTACGCGGGCCTGTACGACGAGGCGCGCGACCCCGACGCGGTGCTCGCGGACGTGGGGCTGACGGGCGACGACGCCGACACGTGGTACGAGGACCTCTCGGGCGGTCAACAGCGACGCGCCTGCGTCGCCGCCGCCCTCGTGAACGACCCCGACGTGCTCTTCCTGGACGAACCGACCACCGGCATCGACCCCGCGGGCCGCCGGTCGCTGTGGACTCTCCTCGACGGCCTCGCCGCGGGCGGGACGACGGTGTTCCTGACGAGTCACTCGATGGCCGAAGTCGAACGCCTCGCGGACCGCGTCGGTCTGCTGAACGCCGGGGAACTCGTCGCCGTCGGGTCGCCCGGCGAACTCGTCGCCGAGTACGGCGGCGCGAGCAGACTCGAGGTGGAGACGGACGCCACGCCCGACTCGCTCCCGGATATCGTCCGCCGCCAGTATCGCCTCGCCGCGCGCGACGGGCGACTCGTCTTCGAGGGCCTCGCCCCGCGCGACATCGGCGACGCGGTGCGGGAACTGGAGTCCGCCGGCGTCGAGTACGACGCGCTGACGTGGACGCAACCCGACCTCGAAGACGTCTACCTCTCGCTGACGGGCGAGTCGTTCGAGGACGGCCCGGCCGTCGCGGACGCGCCGATGGCCGACGGCGGGTCCGCCGGCCGGGACGGCGGGGGCGGAGACGGCCGTGACCGTGACCGCGGACGCGACTCGGAGGGCGACAGATGAGTTCGCTCGGCCGCGTCCACGCGGAGTTCGTCGCCTCGTGGCACTCGTTCCTCCGTCGCCGGACGGCGGTGTTCTTCACGTTCTTCTTTCCGGTCATCATCGTCCTCATCTTCGGGGCACTCGTGCAGACGCAACCGACCGGTGGCGGTCTGTTCGCCGAACCGCCGGCGTACTACGTGCCGGGCTACCTCGCCGTCGTCGTCCTCTTCACGCCCCTCTCTCGCGTCGGGTCGACCATCGCTCGCCACCGCGAGGGCAACCGGTTCGAGAAACTGGCGACGACGCCGCTCTCGCGTCCCGAGTGGCTGCTCGCGCAGACGCTCGTGAACGTCGTCGTCATCGGACTCGCCGCCCTGCTTCTGTTCGCCCTCACGGTCCTCGTGACGGGGGTGTCGCTCCCGACGAACGCGGCGGCGGCGCTCGTCGTCCCGTCGTTCGTCGCCCTCGGCGTCACGCTGTTCTGCGGCCTCGGGGCGATTCTCGGCCGCGTCGCGGACTCGCAGGACGGCGTCATCGCGGCGTCGAACGCCGTCGCACTGCCCCTCCTGTTCCTCTCGGAGACGTTCGTCACGCCGGACCTCCTGCCGGCGTGGTTCCGCCCCGCGATAGACTTCTCGCCGCTGACGTACTTCGCTCGCGGCGTCCGCGCGGTGACGACGGGGACGGGCGACCCGTGGACGAATCTCGCCGTGCTGGCGGTGCTCGCGGCCGCGTTCTTCGCCGTCGGCGCCGCGTCCATCCCGCGGACGGACTGACTCTCGGCGTCACGCGTCGCGGCTTTCGGCGTCACGCGTCGCGTCGCTCCCTCGTGAACACGAACGACGGGAGCGGTACGACTCGGTCGTCGGCCTCCGTCAGAGCGTCGGACGAACCGTTCGTGCTGTGACCGCGCGGCTTACCGAATCGGCACGTCCGTCCCGCCGCCGCGGCGACGACGGGTGCGGCCGCGACGCGGCCGTTCGACCGCGGGGCGTTCGTCGAGGACGATGGTCACCGTCGCGGGTTCCCCGTCGCGAATCACGTCCACGGCGACGGGTTCGCCGGGGCGCGTCTCGGTGATGAGGTACCGCATCAGTTCCTCGTGCGACCGGAGTTCGCGCCCGCGATGCCGACGATGACGTCGCCGCCGACGGGGACGCGTTGGCCCCGGACCGTCTTCGTCCCGTCTGCGCCGCGGAGGCCGTCGCCCGGACGCGGTCCCTCGGGCGCCTCGACGACGAGGACGCCGCGCGGGTCGTCCAGTCCGTTCGCCTCGGCGACGGTGGGCGTCACGTCCAGCGTCCGCGTCCGGAGGTACGAGTGGGGGTAGCGACCGAGTGCGACCAGCGTCGGCACGACTCGTTCGACGATGGTCGGCGAGACGGCGAAGCCGATGTTGTCGCCCTGCCGGGCGCGGTTGACCCCGACCACCTCGTAGCGGTGCGCCGCGTCGCCGGCGTCGTCGTCGACGCGGAGGCCGACGAGCGGACCGCCGGAGTTGCCGGGGTTTATCGGCGCGTCCGTCTGCACCACGTCCGGGATGGCGAACCCGCCGGAGGTGGGCATCGACCGGTTCGCGCCCGAGACGATGCCGGCGGTGATGGACCCGTCGAGGCCGAGGGGGTTGCCGAGGGCGGCGACGGGACGGCCGGGACGGGGGTTCTCGGGGGCCACGGTCAGCGGAACCGCCGAGTCGGGCATCTCCTCGACGGCGACGACGGCGAGGTCCGTGTAGGCGTCCGTCCCGACCACGCGGCCGACGGCCCACGACCCGTCCGCGAAGCGGAGTTCGACGCGTTCGACGCCGTTCACCACGTGCTCGTTCGTCACGACGTGGCCCTCGTCGTAGACGAATCCGGACCCCGCGCCGACGCCCGGCGTCTCGCGGCCGACGTACAGGGAGACGACGGAGGGAATCACGTCGCGGTACAACCGTTCGAAGTCTACGTCTGCGTGCATGGTGTGCGACCCGTCCGGGTCACTTACCCGAAGTTAGGGACGGAGCTATTTCACCTCGTCGCGTGGTGTCACGCCACAGACGAGTCGCGGGACGGAGGGCGGGTGGGCCCCGCGTCGGCCGCGCGTCGAAGGCCGTGCCCGCCGCGCGTCGGTGCCCGTGTCGCGGGAGTTATTAGCCGCCGCGGCGGAGTCGGAGACGAGATGGTCACGCTCGACGCGAACGAGGACATGCAGCGACTGGTAGACAGCGGCGTCGTGGCGGTGATGCGCGGCGCGGACGCCGACACCATCATCGAGGTGGCGCAGGCGCTGAACGAGGGCGGCGTCACGGCGTACGAGATTACCGCGGACAACCCCGACGCGATGGAACTCATCAGCGAGGTGTCCGCGTCGTTCACCGACGAGGAGGCAATCGTCGGCGCGGGTACCGTCCTCGACAGCGAGACGGCCCGCGCGTCCATCATGAACGGCGCGGAGTTCGTCGTCGGGCCGAACTTCGACGAGGGCGTCGTGGAGACGTGCAACCGCTACGGAACGCTCGTCGCGCCGGGCATCCTCACGCCCACCGAAGCCGTGGACGCCTACGAGGCGGGCGCGGACATGGTGAAGGTGTTCCCG
>NZ_WPCD01000208.1:0-6547 GCF_009741955.1 Halogeometricum sp. CBA1124
GTTCCGCCTGTATCTCCGCGTTCGTCACCACCTGCTGCTGGGTGTCCCGTTCGAGGCGTCGCCGGCGTCGGACGTACGTCACCCGCCGACGAGGACGATGCAGAACGTGACGCCGACGAGGACGAAGGCGAACGTCGCGGCGTAACTGCGCCGTATCCGGCGCGGGAGGAGGCGGTGGAACGCGGACCGACCGTCGTCAGTCATGCTCGAACGGTCGCTCCCGGCGTAGCAGGTCGTCGCGGGTCCGGTCGGCGGTCCGCGAGACCCGGTCGAGTTCGCGCCGTAACTCCCGATACGCGGGGTGGTCGTGTACCTCCGTGACGGCCGTCGACGCCTCCAGTACGGCCCGCTTTCGAGCGAGCGCGAAGTAGTCGCGCACCTGTTCGTCGTACGTCTCGCGCGTCAGCGACGCCTCGACGGTCCGCGTCACCTCGTCGCGGCCGACCGGTTTCACGAGGTAGTCGTCGAACGGCATCGAGACGACGTCGAACTCGGGGTCCACCGCCGTCACCATCACCACCGGGCAGTCGACGCCCTCGGCGCGGAGAGTATCGAGCAGTTCGTCGCCGGTAGTCTCCGGCATCTGTCGGTCGAGGAGGACGACGTCGGGGTCGAAGTCCGACGCGACGGCGTCGAGTGCCGCCGCGGCGTCGTTCGCCTGCCGCACCTCGTACGCGTCGGCTAACCACGCGGCGTACAGTTCGGTCAGCGACGGTTCGTCGTCGACGGTCAAGACGGTCTGGGGCGCGTCGGTCATGGGTGGTGGTCGGCAACCGGTCGCCTCACACTACGACGGCCGGCACTCGGTCGTACGTCACTCGAAGCGGTCCATAAGCTGTGCTAATAGGTCTCCGGAGCGGTACATTCGTCTTCAGATTACAGTTCGAGAAGCGGGAGTCACGTTGCCGCGTCCCCGGCGACGCCCGCCGAGACCGGACTGCATATACCGACACAATCCTACCCTCCGCGCATGCGAACCGTCGACGCTGCCGGACTCGAAATCGGCGACGACCACCCGCCGCGAATCATGGGCGTGCTGAACGTCTCGAAGGAGTCGCCGTACGACCCGAGCGTGTTCGACGACCCGGGTGAGGCCGCCGAGTACGTCGAGACGGAACTCGTCGAGGAGGGGGCCGACATCGTGGACGTGGGGCTGGAGTCCGCGAACAAGAAGTTCGAAGTGCTCTCGGCGGACCAGGAACTGGACCGTCTCGACACCGCCGTCGAGGTGCTGGAGAGCGTCGCCGGCGACGCCGTCTTCTCCATCGAGACGCGCTACCACGAAGTCGCCGACGAGGCGCTCTCCCGCGGGTTCGACATGGTCAACGACATCTGCGGGTTCGCCGACCCGGAGATGCCGACGGTCTGTGCGGACCACGACGCCGCCGTCGCGAAGATGGCGTCGCCCCCGGACCTCGAACGGCCGGGCGCCGTCGAGGAAGTGGACGACATCTACGACGCCCTCGAACTGAACGGCTTCACCGACAAGACCATCGTCGACCCGGCGTTCGGCGGGTGGTCGGAGGCGAAGACCCTCGCCCACGACCGAGAGACGTTCCGTCGCCTCCGGGAGTTCCGCGGGTACGGCTACCCCATCCTCGTCTCCATCAACCGGAAGAACTTCCTGCGGGAGGTGGCCGGCCGGGATACGGCGGCGGCCCTCCCCGTCTCCCTCGCCGCCACGTCGATGGCCGTCGAACGCGGCGCGCACGTCGTCCGGACGCACGACGTGGCCGAGACGCGCGACGCCGCCCTCATCGGCAAGGAGTTCGCCCGCCGACGGACGCGGGCGACGGGCGACGTGAGCGTCGAGGAACTCGACGTGACGACGCCCCGCGAGGCGGAACGGCACCTCGACAGACTCGGCGTCGAGACGCCCGAGTCGGTCGCCTCGGAGGCCGTCGTGCGCGTCTTCGAACTCGCGGGACTCTCCGACGACGACGTGCGGACGCTGGCCGCCGCGGCGGGCGACGCGGGTGCGACGGTGGCCCGCGGTGCGACCGAGGGCGACGCCGACGGACACCGAGTCCTCCTCGTCGGGACGCCGCGCGCCCTGACGGAGACGGCGGCGTTCGCGACGGGCGCGTCGAGTTCGCTCGACTCGGCCCTCGAAGCGGTCGACGACGGCGTCCTGTGAGTAAACTGAAACACGTCAGAGTAAGAGAAAACTTATGCCGGACGACCGTGAATCGGCCGACTGGAAGCCGGAAGGGCACGCGGGTAGGGGTACTTGGTGCCATTCCGGTCCACACCGTACTACAGTCGAGGAGCCGTAGCTATGGAGTTTCTCGACTGGGACCCCGTCTACGAACTGATTCTGGACGACTTCGGCTACCCGCGCGAGGGCGACGAACGCGCCCGCGACGTGATGGCCGCGTACGCCCGCCCGTTCGACGCCGACAGACTCGACTGTACGGGTCGCACCGTCGCCGTCGTCGGCGCGGCCCCGTCGCTCTCTGACGAGGTGGACGCCGTCGCCGACGCGGGCCTCGTGTTCGCGGCGTCGACGGCGGCGGACGTGGTCCGCGAGGCGGGGTACGAGGTGGACCTGATGGTGACCGACCTGGACAAGAATCCCGAGACTGCGCTCCGGCGGACGCGGGCGGGCAGACCGGTCGCCGCGCACGCCCACGGCGACAACGTGCCGGCGATACGCGAGTGGTTCCCGCGATTCGACGCCGACCACGTCCTCGCGACGACGCAGGCGGAACCGGTCGACGGCGTCGTCAACCACGGCGGATTCACCGACGGCGACCGGGCGGCGTTCCTCGCCGACGCGTTCGGCGCGGCCGACCTCCGGTTCGTCGGCTGGGAGTTCGACGACCCGACGGTGGGCGCGGAGAAGGCGAAGAAACTCCGGTGGGCCGAACGACTGCTCTACTGGCTGGAGCGACGGCGCGGCGACCGGTTCGCGGTGCTCGACGGGCGACGCGACGCGATAGAACCGCTGTAGCCTCGGGGAGAGTCCCGCCGTCGCGGCCGCGCGGTCAGGCCTCGGCGTCCCGCGGTCGGGGCCGGTCGAAGTGGACCGGTTCCAGTTCGGCCTCGAACAGGTGGGCGGCGCACCCCTCGCAGGTGGCCGCGAGCACCGAGTCGGCGTCGGGCGTGTGGCCGTCGACGTGGGTGATTCGAACCGCGCCGTCGCAGGTCGGACACCAGTCCAGACACAGTCTGAGCGCCGCGAGCGCGCGCGTCCGCATCGGCGGCGAGAGCGCCCACCACTCGGGGTACGTCTCGCGGAACTCCTCGACGGCGGTCACGTCGGCGACGAACGCGGCGCGCGAGGGCCACCGCCCGGCGCGCGTCCCGCGGACCGTCGCGACGAGGGCCCCCTCCTCGGCCACCCACCCGAGTTCGACCGCTCGACTGGGGGCCGACAGTAGGTCCGCGAGGACCGCCTCGTCCTCGCTCCTGTCGCCGACGGAGAGGATGCGGCGCCGCCACGCGCGTTCGAACGACGGTTCGACGCTCGGAACCCGGTTCTCCCCCTCGTCGACGAGGACGCCCGCGCGCCGCAGGTGTCTCTCGACGGACTCGACGTCCGCCGTGTCGCGGCGCGGCGACTCGTCCCGCCGCAGTCGCCGCCGAACCGCCTCGACGGCGCGCCGGCAGGACCGCCGAACCCGTCGCCGCACTCGCGGACTGTCGGCGACGACCACGCCGGCCGTACTCACGAGAACGAACGAGACGACGACGCCGGCCGTCGGCCACCGGGCGGCCATGCCGACGACGACGCCCGAGAGGACGGCGAACGCCGCGACGAGGAGGACGACGACGCGCGGGTCGCGACGGCGTCGCATAGCGAGCGCTGTCGAACGGACCGACGACCCGACGGTCACTGCGCGTTTGACGACGCGGTCGAGCGTTCTCGTCACTATCGACACTACAGTAGGTCCCGGGGGTTAGGTATGCGGCACTTACTACCGTTTCCCGACGTGTCGGCCGATTTTTCGCCCTCCCTATCGTTCGTTAAGTTCTCGCACGCCGACGCCGTCGGCCCGCTAACCACCGAATACTCTCGCGTAAAGCTCTCGCAAACGGGACAGAGTCGCGAAACAATCAGACGAACGGATACGTCGGGGACGACGCGTCGATAACTTGAGGGTCGTCTCGTCCTTGCGTCCCGTATGCAGATATTCTGGCACCGGCGCGACCTGCGGGTGGCGGACAACCGCGGCCTCGCGACGGCGGCCGAGTCGGGCGCGGTGGTCCCCGTGTTCGTCTTCGACGACGACGTGTTGGCGCACCGCCGGTGCCCCCGCGTTCGGTTCATGCTCGACGCTCTCGCGGCGTTGCGCGAGGCGTACCGCGAACGCGACTCGGACCTCGTGGTCGTCCGCGGGGACCCCGCCGAGGAACTGCCCCGACTGGCCGCCGAGTACGACGCCGACCGGGTGGTCTGGAACAGGGACTACTCGGGCCTCGCCCGCACTCGCGACGCCGCCGTGCGGCGGGCGCTGAACAACGCGGGCGTGGCCCGCGAGGCGGTTCACGACGCCATCCACCACGAACCCGGGTCGATAACGACGAACGCGGGCGACCCCTACTCCGTCTACACCTACTTCTGGAAGAAGTGGCGCGACAGGGAGAAGGCGGACCCGTTCGCGTCGCCGGACGCGGACTCGTTGGCCGACGTGTCGGGCGCGGCCCTGCCGAGCATCGAGGACCTCGGGTTCGCGGAACCGGAGGCGGCGGTGCAGGCGGCCGGGACCGAGGCCGCGCGGGAGCGTCTGGGGACGTTCTGCGCGGACGGCATCTTCCGCTACGCCGAGGACCGCGACTATCCCGAACGCGACGCCACCTCCCGCCTCTCGACGGACCTCAAGTGGGGGACGATAGGCGTCCGAGAGGTGTACGCGGCGACCGAAGACGCCGCCGCGGAAGCCGACGGCGGCGACGAGGCCGAGTCCGTCGAGGAGTTCCAGTCGCAGTTGGCGTGGCGGGAGTTCTACGCGCACGTCCTCTTCTTCAACCCCGAGGTGGTGACGGAGAACTACAAGGAGTACGAGAACGACATCGCGTGGCGCGACGACGACGAGGCGTTGACCGCGTGGAAGGAGGGCCGCACGGGCTATCCCATCGTCGACGCCGGGATGCGGCAGTTGCGCGCGGAGGCGTACATGCACAACCGCGTGCGGATGATCGTGGCCGCCTTCCTCACGAAGGACCTCCTCCTCGACTGGCGCGAGGGGTACGCCCACTTCCGCGAGTACCTCGCCGACCACGACACCGCCAACGACAACGGCGGGTGGCAGTGGGCCGCCTCCACCGGGACGGACGCGCAACCCTACTTCCGCATCTTCAACCCGACGACGCAGGGGGAGCGCTACGACCCCGACGCGACGTACATCAAAGAGTACGTCCCCGAACTCCGCGACGCCGACGCCGACGCGATTCACGACTGGCCGAACCTCTCACCGACCGAACGTGAACGGGTCGCCCCCGACTATCCGGCCCCCATCGTCGACCACGCCGACCGGCGCGAAGAGGCCATCGCGACGTTCGAGGCGGCCCGCGGCGACGACGACTGACGGCGCGGGGGGAACGCGACGTTCGGCGACGGAGATTGCGGGGAGAAAGCGGCGTTCGCCGACGGTGAGAACCGACCGTTAGGCAACCGTTTTCTCGGTGGCGACCCCATCTCGGTCCATGCACGTCGAGATTCTCCTGTACGACGGCTTCGACGAACTCGACGCCGTCGGCCCGTACGAGGTGTTCGAGACGGCGGGTGCCTTCGGTGCCGACTGCGGCGCGCGACTCGTCACGCTCGAACCGAGCGAGTCGGTCACCGCGAGTCACGGCCTGCGCGTGGGCGTCGACGGGACGTTCGACGCCGGCGGCGGAGTCGACGGCGGCGACTCCCCGGCCGTCCTCCTCGTGCCCGGCGGCGGGTGGAGCGACCCCTCGCGACCGGGTGCGGGGATGGAGGCCGAACGCGGTGCCGTCCCGGACGCCGTCGCCGAACACGCCGAACGGGGCGGCGTCGTCGCCGGCGTCTGCACCGGCGGGATGCTCCTCGCACACGCCGGCGTCCTCGACGGCCGCCCGGCCGTCACGCACGCGAGCGCACTCGACGACCTGCGAGCGATGGACGCGGCAGTGCAGGACGCGCGGTTCGTCGACGACGGCGACGTCCTCACGGCGGGCGGCGTCACCTCCGGCTTGGACCTCGCCCTCCACCTGGTCGAACGCGAGTGCGGACGCGACGTCGCCGAACGCGTGGCGGGGGAAATCGAGTACGACCGCGAGACTAGACCGCTCGAAAACTGACCGCCCGCGAGACGGTCACCGGAAGTGACAGTCAAGTGTTATCATACCTCTCCTCAACGTTTAACAGCATTCCAAGACAAGGAAGGGGTGGAGGAATCTACCATGAGCTACGAACTCGACCCCCTGCCGTACGATTACGACGCACTCGAACCGCACATCTCCGAACAGGTGCTCACGTGGCATCACGACACCCACCATCAGGGCTACGTGAACGGCTGGAACAGTGCGGAGGAGACGCTGGAGTCGAACCGCGAGGAGGGCGACTTCTCGTCGTCGG
>NZ_WPCD01000083.1:0-14148 GCF_009741955.1 Halogeometricum sp. CBA1124
GCGTCGCCGAGGCCGACCCCGCCGTCGAGGGTCACGGCCACCACGTCGTCGCCGGCGAGGTAGCCGACCGATCCCGACGCCGCGGGCGGCGCCTCGAAACTCCCCTCGACCCGCCAGCGCCGGTCGCCGGTCCGCGAGCGGAGTCCGGTCGCCCGCGCGCCGTCGCCGCCGACGACGACGCCATCGGCGAGGGCCAGTCGAATGCTCGCCGCGTCGGCGGCCCGCCAGCGGGTCCGCCCGGCGTGCAGGCCGCCGGCGAGGCGGTACGCGCCGCCACCGAACGTCCCGACGTACACGTCGCCCGACTCGTCGGCGACCAGCGACTCCACCGCGCCGCCGACTTTGCGTCGCCAGAACCCGCGGCCGTCGTAGAGGGTGTACACCTCGCCGCCCGTCGTCCCGACGGTCAGCGTGGTGAACGAGTGCGCCAGCGCCGACACCGCGCCGTACACCTCGAAGCGCCAGCGCTCCGCCCCCGTCTCGGGGTCGAGGACGGCGACGAGACCCTCGTCCGTGCCGACGGCGATGCCATCGGCGTCGTACGTCGGCACGGGCGGAGCGCGCACGTCGCTGGTCGAGGCACCGGGATTCCAGCGCCAGCGTTCGTCGCCGGTGGCGGCGTCGAGTGCGAGGAGGCCGCGGCGGTCGGCCGTCCCCACGTAGACGGTTCTAGCGCTCTCCCCCTGCCCGTCGCCAGACCTGTCGTCCGCCTCGTGCGTGACGACGGCGGGCGAGGTGAACCGCGGCGACCCGTAGTTCTCCGGTGTATCCTCGCGCGGGCCGACGCGCCAGCGTTCGTCGCCGGAGGCGGTGTCGAGAGCGAGGAGGGCGTCGGCCGTCGGGACGTACGCCGTGTCGCCGACAACGGCGACGCGGCCGGTGGGCCACCCGCCCTCGACAGACCACCGGACGGACGGCTTCGCCGTCGGGCCGACGGGGTTGGGATTGTACGCCGTCCCCTGCGCGTCGAACCGCGGGTACGGCCAGTCGGTCGTCGCGTCCTCGGGGACGGGCGCGCCGTCCCCAGAACTCTCCGAGTTCTGGTGTGCTCGGAAATCGCGCAGCGATTTCGACCGTCGCCGACGTCGCCGTCGAGTTCGTCGACGCTGTCGACGCAACCGGCGAGCGACGACGCGGCGGCCGCGCCGAACGCCGCGAGGAAGCGCCGTCTGGACGTGGTGGAGGGCATCGACTCGTTCGTGACAGTCGGGGGGCATGAGCGTTTCCGTGCGTCGCCGACGCCGTCACCGTCGCCTCGGGCGTCCGACGCCGCCCGTCGCCCCCAACCGTCGGCCTTTTGGCCGCGCAGGAGAGACCTCAGAACGACCGAATGGCCCGATATCACATCGAGACGTACGGCTGCACCTCCAACCGCGGTGAGAGCCGCGCCATCGAGAGCGCGCTCCGCGATGCCGGCCACTACCGCGTCGAGGGGCCCGAGGAAGCCGACGTCGCCATCATGAACACCTGTACGGTCGTCGAGAAGACGGAGCGCAACATGCTCCGACGGGCCAAAGAGCTGGAAGAAGAGACGGCCGACCTCATCGTCACGGGCTGTATGGCGCTGGCGCAGGGAGAGGAGTTCCGCGAGGAGGACGTGGACGCCCAGATACTCCACTGGGACGACGTGCCGAGTGCGGTGACGAACGGCGAGTGCCCCACCCCGGGGCCGGACACCGAACCCGTGCTGGACGGCGTCGTCGGCATCCTCCCCATCGCCCGCGGCTGTATGTCGAACTGCTCGTACTGCATCACGAAGTTCGCCACCGGGCGCGTGGACTCGCCGCCCGTCGAGGAGAACGTCGAGAAGGCGCGGGCGCTCGTCCACGCCGGCGCGAAGGAGATTCGCATCACCGGGCAGGACACGGGCGTGTACGGCTGGGACGACGGGGACAGGAAGCTCCCCGAACTGCTCGACCGCATCTGCTCGGAGATAGACGGCGAGTTCCGCGTCCGCCTCGGGATGGCGAACCCCGGCGGCGTCCACGGCATCCACGAGGAGTTGGCCGACGTGTTCGCCGAACACGACGAACTCTACAACTTCATCCACCTGCCCGTCCAGTCGGGGTCCGACACCGTGCTGGCGGACATGCGCCGACAGCACCGCGTGGACAAGTTCGTCGAGATCGTGGAGACGTTCGACGAGCGACTCGACTACTGGACGCTCTCGACGGACTTCATCGTCGGCTTCCCCACCGAGACGGAGGCGGACCACGAGCAGAGCATGGCGCTCTTCCGCGAGGTGCGCCCCGAGAAGGTGAACGTCACGCGCTTCTCGAAGCGCCCCGGCACCGACGCCGCCGAGATGAAGGGCCTCGGCGGGACGGTGAAGAAGGAGCGCTCGAAGGCGATGTCCGAGTTGAAGATGGACGTCGTCGCCGAGGCGTACGAGTCGATGGTCGGCGAGACGCGACGGGTGATGGTCGTCCAGGAGGGCACCGGCGACTCCGTGAAGTGCCGCGACGACGCCTACCGGCAGATTATCGTGCAGAACGCCTCCGAACACGGCGTCGAACCCGGCGACTTCCTCGACGTCGAGGTGACGGGTCACCAGACGGTGTACGCGTTCGGGAAGCCGGTGTAGATCCGCGAGACGACGGGTCTCGTCGAAACTCGACGGACGGTCGATTTCGAGAGCCGTGCTGAGTAGGGAGTCCCGCTCGGTCGGAGCGGACGAACGGAAACAAAACTCGGGTGGAGCGACGTACTCACTTTCTGTAGCCGGCCAGCACCCGGATGTCCGGTTCCCGGTTGACGGTTCCGACGAGGCGGAGGCCGTGTTTGTAGCCGAGATAGATCAGGTTGTACGCGAACGTACCGTTGTTGTACGCGCCCCGGGGTTCGAAGTGGACTCTGGCCGTGATGTCCTCGTCGAGGGGGACGCGGAAGTTGATCCACTCGATTCGGCCCTTCCCCTCGGCGGCCTCTTCGAGGACCTCGACGGCTTCCTCCGGGGAGAAGTTCTGGATGTAGGGCGCCCACGAATCGCCCCGTCGTTTCGCTCCCAGTTTGTCGTAGAGGGTCTCGATCGTGCCGTCGGCGAACTCGACGGCCATCGGGATGAGCTTCGTCTTCGGAGTGTTCTTCGCCTTCGCCCTCTCTTCGGAGGGGAGATCGAGGAACACGACCTCCCGAGGCACCCGTTCGATCTCTGCGGGGTCGAACCAGTCTCGGTCCTGCTTCGCGTCGTCGACGAAGAATATCCGGTCGGAGTGGTTCACCAGATACTGCGTCGTCAACTGGATCAACTGCCGTTGCGGCGTCTCGATCGGTTGCAGATCGATCGTCTTCGTCTCGGTCTGGCTACTGTCTCGACTGAACCCGAACCCCCCGCTCGCCTTGACGTTGAACGGGCCGAGTACGTTGGCCAGGCTCCCAGCGAGCGCCAGGGGATTGACGTCGATGTCCAGGTTCGTACCGAGGTTCCGCGCCGTCTCCTCCGTAATCTCGATGTGTATCGACTCCTCTCTCGACACCTGGGGCTGGAGGACCGCATCGTAGAATGCGTTGAGTTGCGTGTCGTCGATGAAGAACGGTGCGTCGAGCATCCATTGCAACTTCTCGTCTAAGGCCGAGTGGGTGAAACCGAGAGTACTCATAAGAAGTGACAACATTAGAACAAATATTAAACTTTGCCTCGGCTGCGAGTCGAGTGACACATCATCGCACGTACCGGTGTCTGTGTCGACACCTCGGCCGCGAACCGCTCTCGGGTCCTGTCGCGGTACTCTATATCGCTTCTGTGGTCGTTCCGACACCAGGAGAACGAGCGACGCGTACATACTCTCAACTGTGTTACATCTATACGTCGTTTCGACGAGTGAACATCATGACCTCAGCAAAGCAGCGGTTTTACGTACTCGACAGTTCGATCGAGGGGACGCTTCGACAGGCCGCGAAGAAAGCAATCGCGAACGCCGCGCCTCTGGGTTCTCGATTCCTCCCCACCGAGAAGACCGGTGGGTTCGACGACCTCCGTGAGAAGCTTCGGGAGTTGTCGAAACCGGACCAGATTCGAGAGAACGGAAAGATATCCGATATGACGATCGTGGCACACGGCTACGCCGGTGGCGTATTCTCCCTCGGCGACGACTTCGTCACCGAAGGAAAGCTCGACGAGATCGACGGGCCGTTCGACGTGTTTGCCGACCACGCCCGAATCGACATCGTCAGGTGTGCATCGAGTACCCTCCCGGTCGAAGAGGCGGACCGTCGAGCGCTCTATCGCAAAGTGGGCGAAAAGCTCCTGCCACGCGGCGGTCGCGTCTGTGGGACGAAGAACGATGTCGAATTCTCCTGGGGAGGGGGCGTTCGGCTGACTAAACCCGGGTCCGGTGGAAACGTCCCCCTCGGTGGGTCCTATCCCACGACGTTCCACTCGTTGGAATATCTAAAATACAACCCGCAGGAGTGTGAGGAGATTCCGGGACCGAACGAGTCGTCCCGAGTGTATCGAACGCTTCGGTACGGGGACCGTGGAGAGGACGTCGAGCAACTCCAGAAGTTCCTCCGCGTGAAGCCGGATGGGAAGTACGGACCCTTCACGAAGTCCTCGGTGAAGCGTTTCCAGCGACAGCAGGGCTTAGCCGCGACCGGAATCGTAGACGCCGGGACGCATCGAGCGATTCGCCGGCACGACCGTGAACCTCCGAAAGTCCACCGGACACTTCGAGTCGGGAGTCAGGGAGCCGACGTTCGCCGATTACAGCGATTCCTCGGTGTCCAGCAAGACGGTCGGTTTGGCCCTCAGACCAGCGCTGCGCTGAAATCCTGGCAGCAGGGAATGGGGCTCCACCCCGACGGGGTCGCGGGCCCGAACACGATCCGCGCGATCAACAGACTCCGTGGTGGTAATCCGAGCATCTATCGACGTCTCGAGACCGGGAGCGAGGGCGCGGACGTCCGTCGGCTTCAGGGCGTAATCGGAGCGCGACAGGACGGGCTGTTCGGGCCGGAGACCGAGCGGAAGCTACGGGCGTGGCAACGAAACCACGGGTTGGCCGCCGACGGCATCGCCGGCCCACAGACGCACCGGAGGATACAGTCGACCCTCTCCGCTAACGCGATCATCAACCGGACGCTCCGGTCGGGGAGTCGGGGAGACGACGTGCGCAGGCTTCAGGGCGTAATCGGAGCGCGGCAGGACGGGCTGTTCGGGCCGGAGACCGAGCGAAAGCTACGGGCGTGGCAACGAAACCACGGGTTGGCCGCCGACGGCATCGCCGGCCAGCACACGTTCCGAAAGATGCACACGCTCCTCCAGCCCTGACCTCCGGCTGTCGGTAGCGCACCAACCATACAGCGCGACCGACCCGACTCCGAAGACGAGGGAGAGCGGCTTTCACCCCGAACCGAGGTCCCGACAGACACGTCGGGGTGCAGTCACTCGTCGGTCACGTACGCGACGGCGTGCGGCGGCAGGTAAGTGTCGACGTCGTGCAGTTCCACGAACCCGCTCGGGAGGATGCAGATGCCGCCGGTGTACGGCGAGTCGACGCCGTCGACGTCCGTCGCGAGGTGTACCTCCGCGTCGTCCAGGTGGATGCGGCTGTCGTCGGACATACCCGTGGTGTGGGACGCCGGCCCGATATAGCTACGGTCCCGTCGCCCGAGCGTCACGGCTCGTCGCCGTCGAACCGGCGGTACATCCCCACCGATTCGGGCGCCGTCTCCGCGAATCCCCAGCGTTCGTAGAAGCCGTCCACGTCGGCGAAGAGGTTCACGTAGGCGTGTTCGGGGGCCTCCCGGTCGAGGTAGGCGACGAGTTCGTCCATCATCGCGCTCCCCAGCCCTCGGCCCTGGTGGTCGGGGTGGACCGCCATGTCGGTTATCTGGTAGACGGTGCCCCCGTCGCCGACGACGCGGGCCATCCCCACCACCTCGCGGGGTCCGTCCCTCGCGTCCGGGTCCGTCTCGGCCCCGCCCTCGTACTCGACGCGCACTCCGAACAGCGTGTTCGGCAGGCCGCGGCGGGCGCCGTCGAGGCTCCGGGGCGACATGCCGGCCGCCTCGCGGAGGGCGCAGAACGTCTCCGCGTCGGGGACCGACCGGACGAGTTCGTAGTCGTCGTCCATGCGCGGGCCGACGCGGCCGCGGGACAAGACCGTTGGCATCCCGACCGCCGACCTTTTGTCGGTGCTTCGCTCACAGTCGGTGATGGCCGACGACTCCGGTCCCCGCCTCCCCCTGTACGTCCGCGACGTCCTCCAGACCGTCGCCGCCGTCGCCCTCGTCGGCGCGGTGCTGTTCGCGGTGACGGGCATCTGGCCCCCGATGGTCGCCGTCGAGAGCGGCAGCATGGAACCGCACATCGACACCGGCGACATGGTGCTCGTCTCCGACACGAACCGCTACGCCGGCGGGGCGGCGGACGAACACGGCATCGTCACCCGCGCGGCGGCGGAGGGGTACACCCGCTTCTCCGACGGGGGCGACGTCGTCGTCTACATGCCGCCCGGCAGGACGGGGTCGCCGATAATCCACCGCGCGCAGTTCCGCGTCGATGCCGGCGAGACTGGTACGACAGGGCCGACCCCGACGCCATCGGTGCGGGCGTCGATAGCTGTGCGGAACTGACGAACTGCCCGGCGCCGAACGCGGGCTACATCACGAAGGGCGACGACGTGGCGCGGTACGACCAGGCGACCGGACTCGCGCCGCCCGTCGCGCCCGAGTGGGTCCGCGCGAAGGCGCAGGTCCGCGTCCCCTTCCTCGGGTGGGTGCGACTCGCCATCGCCGGGAAACTGTAGCTACTTCTCGCGGGCGCGTCGCTCGAACAGGCGCGTCGTCCGGTCGTCCTCCTTCCACTCGCCGAGTTCCTTCGGGTCGACGTGGACGAACACGTCGTCCACCTCGGGCAAGTCGCGTATCGACTCGACCACCGCCGACTCGATGTCGTGCGCCTCGAACAGCGTCATGTCGCCCTCCACCTCGATGTGGAGGCTCACGTCTATCTCCGGGCCGACGTAGTGGGCGACCACGTCGTGTGCGCCCCGCACCTCGGGGTGTTCGAGTGCGCGTTCGAGAATCTCCGCCGTCAGGTCGTCCGGCGGCGCCGCGCCGAGAGGTAGTTCACGTTGTCGCGGACGATTTCGTAGCCCGTGTAGACGATGCCCAAGGAGACGACGCCCGCGGCGATGGGGTCGAGGATGGGGACGCCGTAACTCGCGCCGAGGACGCCGACGAGGGCCGCACCGGCGGTGAGGATGTCGTTGCGGTTGTCGAGGGCGGTGGCGACGATGGCGGGCGAGTGGGTTCGCTCGCCGATGCGGAGGCAGTAGCGGTAGAGGCCGTACTTCACGACGGCGGAGACGACGAGGACGGCGACGCCCGCCGTCCCGGCGGTGCGCCCGTACGTCCCGTTCAGGACGGAGGTGGTCGCGTTCCACAGGACGCCCGCGCCGGCCGCGAAGACGCCGACGGCGACGAACAGGGAGACGAACGGTTCGATTCGCTCGTGGCCGTGCGGGTGTTCGAAGTCGGGCGGTTGCGTCGTCAGGTACAGGCCCGCGAGGACGATGATGCTGTAGACGGCGTCGGCGGCGCTGTTGACGGCTTCGGACCCGACGGCGAGGCTCCCCGTCGACCACCAGACGCCGGCCTTCGCGAGGGCGAGTCCGACGTTCACCGCGAGGATGACGAACCCCACCCGGCGCATCACCCTGCTTCGGTCGCCGCTCATCACCGGCCATTGCCGAGGGACACGCATTACGTTTGCTATGACGGCGACGCCGCCGTCGGGCGTCCGGGCCGGGCGCTCAGTCGTCGCCCGTCCCGAAGTCGAACGCGACGGCGTCGTCGTCGCCGTCCGCGTGGGCACCGTCCTGCGCCGCGAACGCCTCGTGGAGGCGGTCGTACGTGTCGTCCAACGCCTCGACGATGACCTTCGTGTCGCCGACGACGGGCATGAAGTTCGTGTCGCCGTTCCACCGCGGGACGACGTGCGTGTGCAGGTGGTCGTCGATGGACCCGCCTGCGGCGCCGCCGCCGAGATTCTCGCCCGCGTTGGCCCCGTCGGGGCCGAGGGCGGCGTCGAGGGCCTCCAGCGTCCGCGCCTCAGTTTCGCGTGGTCGAGCAGTTCCGCGTCGGTCAGGTCGCCCCACGACCCGGCGTGGCGGTAGGGGATGACCATCGCGTGGCCGGGGTTGTACGGGTAGTTGTTGAGGAGGACGAACGAGCGGTCGCTCCGCGCGACGATTCGGTTCGCCCTGTCGTCGGCGGCGTCGGGGAGGGCGCAGAACGGACAGTCGCCGTCGCCGTCGCCGTCGCGTTCGACCCACTCGATGCGCCACGGGGCGAATATCTGGTCCATGTCTCTCATCCGGGAGTGCCGGCGTATAGACCCGGCTATCCGGACCCGGCGGACGACCCGAAGCGTTCGAAGACCGTTCGCGTCGCTGTCGAATACGTTCATACCAGATTGCGGCGTAGAGGTGTCGATGAGTACGAAACCCGACCCCTCCGAGTTCGTCGAACTGTGCCGCGACTGCGGGCGCGACACGCCGCACCGCGTCGGCGTCGAACTCGTGACGGAGAGCGGAGACCCGACCACCGCGCCGTTCTCTCGGGAACCCTACCGCGTCTCCGTCTGCACCGTCTGCGGGGCCGAGGAGTCGGTTCGGATGAACGGCGGGTGAGGACCGGCCGCCCTACTCGGTGAGTATCTCGCAGCCGTCCTCGGTGACGACGACGGTGTGTTCGGCCTGACTCACGAGTTCGCCGTCGTCCTCCTTCAGGACGGGGTAGCCGTGCAGGACGCCCTGCTGTTTCAGTCGCTGGACGGCGATGTCCGCGCGCGAGGAGTCCAGCCACCGGGCGGCGAACGGGAGCGTCCGGTACTCCTCGGTGACCTGTTCGAGGACCTCTCGCGCCGCGCGGTTGCGCACCGACCGGTCGCGTTCGAGGCTGTAAATCTCCTCTTTGGACCCCTCGGTGACCTTCCCCGACCCCGTCGTCGCGAACGGTTCGATGGCCACCACGTCGCCGACTTCGAACTCGACGCCGCGTTCGGTGCCGCGGTTCGGGACGTTCGGGCCCGTGTGAGCGTCCCACTGCTCGACGCCGTGCCCCGAGAGGTTGAGGACCGGCGTGTAGCCGTAGCCTCGAATCACGTCCTCTATCTCCGCGCCGACGCGCCCGTCTGGACGCCGGGGGCGACGGCGTCGAGGGCGGCGTCGAGTGCCTCCTCGGCCGCCTCCTTCAGTTCGGCGTTGCCCGAGAGGTCCACCGTCACCGCGGCGTCGGCGATGTAGCCGTCGACGTGGACGCCGCAGTCCAGACAGACCATGTCCTCGCCGAACTCCGTGTCGTCGTCGCGGCCCGGGGTGGCGTGGGACGCCTCCTCGTTCACGCTGATGTTGGTCGGGAAGGCACAGCCGTCGGCGAGTTCGTAGATTCGCTCTTCGGCGTACTCGGCGACTTCGAGGTGCGTCACGCCCGGTTCCACCATCTCGGCCGTCTCGTCGAGAACCTGCCGGAGGACCTGCCCGGCCTCTCGGTAGTTCTCGACCGTCTCCTCGTCGAGGGGTCCGATGCTCATGGCCCGTCGTTGGCGCGAGCGAATGAAAGAGGTTGCGGACCCCGTCTCCGTCCGCCGAACGCGGCGCTCTCGGCGGGCCGTCGGACCGGTCGTGCGTCCCTCTCTCGTGACTATATAGAACACACAGCGCCTCCTAGCAACGGTTTATTGACTCCGTATCCTCCCGTCAGAGGAACGATGAGTGAGCCAGGGTTCGACGCGGACGTACCACACCGGCGACTCGACGTGGACGACTGGGACGGCGTCTACGTCGTCGGCGACGTGCACGGCTGCCGGTCCGAACTGGAGCGCATGCTCGAGAAACTCGGCGTCACCGACGACGACCTGGTCGTCTTCGTCGGCGACCTGGTCCGCAAGGGACCCGACAGCGCGGGCGTGGTGTCGCTGGTCCGCGAGGCCGAGAACATGTTCACCGTCCGCGGCAACAACGAGGAGAAACTCATCCGCGGGACGAAGGAACTCGACGAACTCACCGACGACCAGATGGCGTGGATTCGGGACCTCCCCGTCGCCATCTCGTGGGCGGACACCCTCGTCGTCCACGGCGGCGTGGACCCGCGGAAACCGCTGGCCGACCACTCCGTCGACGAGTTAGAGAACTGCCGCGAACTCGACGGCGCGGACGGCGAGCCCTACTGGTGGGAGGTTCACGAGGGACCCCACCGCGTCTTCTTCGGCCACACGCCGCTGGCCGCGCCCGTCTACCGCCGCCACGCCGTCGGCCTCGACACCGGCTGTGTCTACGGCAACGAACTCACCGCCTACGACTGGCACGACGACGAGTTCGTCACCGTGTCGCCCGAGGAGACGGTGCAGGAGCGGGCGGCGCGAAGTGGGTCCGCCCCGCCGTCGCCCCGATGCAGTGACGGCGAACCGCTGAGCGGGCGGCGAACCCGTAAAGTCACTCGGCGAACACTCTCCGTCCATGGATTCGGAGGAACCGGCGTCGGGAGACGCCGCCGCCAAGACGCCGGCTATCGCGCCCGACGCCCCGGCGTCGTTCGAGGACGCGCACGTGAGCGACGCCGCGTGGTATCTCAACCGCGAACTGAGCGAACTCTCTTTTCACCACCGCGTCCTCCACGAAGCGCTCGACGAGGAGAACCCGCCGCTCGAACGCGCGAAGTTCCTCGCCATCCTCACCGGCAACCTCGACGAGTTCTTCATGAAGCGCGTCGGCGGCCTCAAACAGCAGATCGCCGCCGGCGTGACGGAGCCCTCGCCTGACGGGCGGACGCCGCGGGCGCAGTGGTCGGCCGTCCTCTCGCGGGCGGACGACCTGTTCGCCGGACAGGAGCGCTGCTACCGCGAAGCCGTCCGCCCCGCCCTCGCCGACGCGGGCGTCCGCATCCTCGACTACGACGACCTGACGGCGGCCGAACGCGACCGCCTCCGGTCGTACTTCGAGGCGTCCGTCCTCCCGACGCTGACGCCGCTGACGTTCGACCCGACGGCGTCGTTCCCGTTCGTCTCGAACCTCAGCCTCTCGGTGGCCGTCCTCACGCGCGAGGATGAGGACGACGACCTGCGATTCTCCCGGGTGAAGGTGCCGCCGAACCGACCCCGACTCGTCGACGTCGGCGGCGTGGCCGGGGAGGGACCTACCGGCGAGGCGGGCGAGCGGTTCGTCCTCCTCGAAGACGTCGTCCGCGCGAACCTCGACCTCGTGTTCCCGAACGTGGAGGTGGTCGGCACGTCGCTGTTTCGGGTGACGCGCAACGCCGAGGTGCGGCGCAACGAGGAGGTGGCCGAGGGCCTCATCGAGGCCATCGAGGACGTCCTCAGACAGCGACGGTTCGCCACCGTCGTCCGCCTCGAACTCGACGCCGACACGCCGGCGTTCGTCCGCGACCTGTTGGTCGAACACCTCGGCGTCGACGAGGCGGAGGTGTACGAACGCGACGGGCCGATAGACTACCGCTTCTGCTTCCGCCTCGCGGACCTCGACAGGCCGGACCTGCGACTGCCGTCGTGGACGCCGCAACCGCACCCCCGACTGGCCGACCACGCGGCCGACGACCCGGCGTCGCTGTTCGCGGAGATTCGGGCCGGCGACGTCCTCGTCCACCACCCGTACCACTCCTTTTCGGGCACCGTGCAGACGTTCCTCTCCGCGGCGGCCCGGGACCCGGACGTCCTCGCCATCAAGATGACCATCTACCGCACTGCACCCGACTCCAGCGTCGTCCGGACGCTCATCGACGCCGCCGCCCGCGGCAAGCAGGTGGCGGTGATGGTCGAGTTGAAGGCGCGGTTCGACGAGGAGAACAACCTCCGGTGGGTCCGCCGACTGGAGGAGGAGGGCATCCACGTCGCCTACGGCACCGTCGGGCTGAAGACGCACGCGAAGACGGCGCTGGTCGTCCGCGAGGAGGACGACGGGGTCCGCCTCTACTCGCACGTCGCAACCGGCAACTACCACTCCGAGACGGCGAAGACGTACACCGACCTCGGACTGCTCACCGCCGACCGGAGCGTCGGGCGCGACCTGGTGAACCTGTTCAACTTCTTCACCGGGCACGCCCGCCACACCGACTACCGGACGCTGCTCGTCGCGCCGGAGAACCTCCGAAACGAGCTCGTGCGCCTGATTCGCCGCGAGGCGACGAACGCCCGCGCGGGGGCAGACGCCCGCATCGTCGCCAAGATGAACTCGCTGGAGGACCCCGAGATAGTCCGCGAACTGTACGAGGCGTCGCGAGCGGGCGTCGAAATCGACCTCGTGGTGCGCGGCATCTGCCGCCTCCGACCCGGCGTCGAGGGACTCTCCGAGACGGTCACCGTCTCCAGCGTCGTCGGTCGCTTCCTCGAACACTCGCGCGTCTTCTACTTCGAGACGCGCGGGGTGCGCCGGCCTCGACGGACGACGACGACGCCGGAGGCGGGAACGGAGACGGCGACGAGAGCGGAGACGGCGACGAGAGCGGAGGCGGGGGCGAACCGGAGTACTACATCGGCTCCGCGGACTGGATGACGCGCAACCTCGACCGGCGGGTGGAGGCCGTCGTCCCCGTCGAGAGCCCGGAACTCCAGCACGAACTCGACGTGGTGCTGCAGACCCTTCTGGCCGACAACCGCAAGCGGTGGCGGATGACCGCCGACGGCGCGTACGAGCGGTGCCGCCCCGGCGACGACGCGGAACTCGTCGCGCAGGAGGTGTTGATGTCGCTGGCGCGGACCGACGCGCGACACGAGTCGATACGGCGAGAGGGGTTTGCCGGCGACGACTGGTGACGGCCGCTCAGGCGGCGGCCGCGTCCGACGCGTCGTCGCGCTCGCCGCCGAGGAGCCACACCGTGTACCGGCCCGAGAGCCACGCGAGGCCGTTCAGGAGGTTCAGCGTGACGACGGCGAGGACGACGCCGAAGCCCGCGACGGCCGTCGCCTCCGCGAGCGTCGTCACCTGCCACGAGGTGAGGCTGAAGGCGGCGCGGACGCCGACGAGGGCGCCGTCCCAGCCGAGGAACATCTCGGGGCGGAAGACGGCCGGTTCGGAGGCGAGTAGTCCGACGTAGACGCCCGGTCGGTCGTAGACGAACGGGACGGCGAGCAGCGAGACGGCCGTCACGAGCAGCGACGTGATGGCGGTGAAGGAGACGACGCCGAAGACGAGTTTGCTGGCGAGGTAGGCGACGGCCTTCCACGTCCGCAGGCCGACGACGAGCCGCTTCGTTCGCTCGACGAGCGAGTCGGAGTCGGGCGCGCCGGCGGGGTGACGGAGACGCCGAGCAGCAGCGTCGCCAGCTTCCGTTCGACCGACGCCAGACCGAGGGCGACGGCGAGGACGGCGACGAGGAGGGGAATCCCGACGACGACGAACGCGAGGCTCACGCCGACGCCGAACCCGACGGCGAGGAAGACGAAGTAGGTCAGCCCGAGCGGAAACGCGAGCGAGAGGTACAGCAGGTTGCGATACGTCTGCGGGCGGAGCGGTGCGGCGGCGGCCGACCGGAGGGAGCCTGTCGGCCAGGGGGAGGGCGTTGGGAGTCGAGCGTCACTCGACATGATTCACCGGTGACACTCGTGCGCGGCGGCATAAGCGTTCGGTAGAGTCGCCGCCTCGGAAAGTCCGCGAACGGTATTACGCCGGGTCCGGCGGAAGCGTCGTCCGGAACGTGGAGCCGTGTGGACCGCCAGTCACCGACCGCGCCCGACGCTCGCGCCCCCCGACGAGCCGCCGTGCCCGATGCGCAGTATTTTTTGTCGAATGACAGGAAAGCTCGAAGCGATGGTCGAGGGAGACGGCGACGCCGAGGAGGAACTCGTGAGCCTCCTCGACGACCGGTACGCGCGGGAGATTCTGGTCGAGACGTGCGAGGAGCCCCGCTCGGCCGACGCGCTCAGCGAGGCGTGCGACGCCTCCCCCTCGACGATATACCGCCGCATCGAACGTCTCCGGGAACGCGACCTGCTGGAGGGCCAGCAGCGACTCGACCCCGACGGACACCACTACGAGGTGTACGCCGCCCGCCTCCACCGCGTCACGGTCGAACTCACTCCCGACGGGTTCGTCGTGGACGTCGAACGCGAGACGGGCGAGACGGCCGCCGACCGCTTTACGAGTCTGTACGAGGAGTTGTCCGGACGATGATGGGGGACGACGACCGGAC
>NZ_WPCD01000171.1:0-8087 GCF_009741955.1 Halogeometricum sp. CBA1124
TCCCCGCCGTCGTCGAGACGGTGCTGGACCGCGCCGCCGAGACGGCCGACGGCGACGGCCCCGCCGTCGACGGCGTCGCGTTCTCGCGCGGCCCCGGACTCGGCCCGTGCCTCCGCATCGTCGGCACCGCCGCGCGCGCACTCGCTCAGACGCTGGACGTCCCGCTGGTCGGCGTCAACCACATGGTCGCCCACCTCGAAATCGGGCGCCACGGCTCGGGGTTCGACTCCCCAGTCTGTCTGAACGCCTCCGGAGCGAACGCGCACCTGCTCGGCTACCACAACGGCCGGTACCGCGTCCTCGGGGAGACGATGGACACCGGCGTCGGCAACGCCATCGACAAGTTCACCCGACACGTCGGCTGGACCCACCCCGGAGGACCGAAAGTCGAGGCGGCCGCGGAGGACGGCGAGTACTGCGACCTGCCGTACGTCGTGAAGGGGATGGACTTCTCGTTCTCGGGCATCATGTCAGCCGCGAAGGACGCCTACGACGACGGCGTCCCCGTCGAAGACGTCTGTTTCGGCCTGCAGGAGACGATATTCGCCATGCTGACCGAAGTCGCAGAGCGTGCGCTGTCGCTGACCGGGACGGACGAACTCGTCCTCGGCGGCGGCGTCGGCCAGAACCAGCGGTTGCGGGAGATGCTCGCGGAGATGTGCGAGCAACGCGGCGCGGCGTTCTACGCGCCCGAACCGCGGTTCCTCCGCGACAACGCCGGGATGATAGCCGTCCTCGGCGCGCGGATGCTCGCCGCGGGCGACACCCTGTCCGTCCCCGACTCGTCGGTGGACCCGAACTTCCGCCCCGACCAGGTGCCGGTGACGTGGCGCGACGACGAGGAGTCCGTCGCCCGCGACCCGACGGCCGCGGACGAGATTCGCGGCGCGGAGGCGACGGTGACGTTCGAGGACGGCACCGTCGTCAAGCGCCGCGTGCCGAAGACGTACCGCCATCCGGAACTGGACGACAGACTGCGCACGGAGCGAACGCGCGCGGAGGCACGCCTGACGAGTCTGGCCCGTCGCGCCGGCGTCCCGACGCCGGTGATACGCGACGTGGACCCGGCCGAGGGCGTCATCGTCTTCGAGGCGGTCGGCGAGACGGACCTCGCGGGCGCGTTGACCGAGGCGCGGTGTCGGCGGGTCGCGAGCACCTCGCCACCATCCACGACGCCGGGTTCGTCCACGGGGACCCGACGACGCGCAACGTCCGGGTGGACGACGACCGGACGTACCTCATCGACTTCGGACTGGGCTACCACACGGGCCACGTCGAGGACCACGCGATGGACCTGCACGTGTTCGGCCAGAGCGTCGAGGGCACCGCGGACGACCCCGGTCCCCTCCTGCGCGCGTTCGAGGACGGGTACGCCGCCGTCGCACGCGCGGACGAGGGCGAGTCGTTCGACCCGGACTCGGACGCGCTGACGCGCCTCCGGCAGGTCGAGGGGCGCGGTCGGTACCAGTAGCGCTCGGCGGGAGCGGTCGGGTCCGTTCGTCGCCGGGTCAGTCGTCCGCGCGTCCCGCCTCGCCGCCCGTCGGGCGGCGGCGAACCACCGCGTCCTCGTCGACGAGGTAGGTGAACGACTGGGTGAACCAGTCGGCGTGGACCCGGACGGGCGTCCCGTTCTCCGCCGGCATCGTCTCGTACTCGGCGTACGCCGTGCAGGCGACGACGGCGACGTAGCCGACGTCGCGTTCGTCCAGCCAGCGAACCTCGCAGTCGGAGACGTGCGCCTCGTAGTTCTTGTTCGGACCGGGGTACATCTCGTTGTACACCCACCGGCGTTCGTACGTCGTCAGGTAGGGACGAAGCGACTCCGCGGTCAGTTCCGCGGGTCGTTCGGGCGGTGACTTCGGCCCCTCGGGGAACGGTGTCGACCGGTCCGGGAGCGGCGTGTACGTGGTCGCGGCGGTGGCAGTCGTCTCCGACGGCGACCCGGTGTCGGGCGCGTCGGTGCCGGGCGAGTCGGTGCCGGGCGCGGCGCCGCCGAGGCACCCCGCGAAGAGGAACAGTGCGGCGACGGCGAGAATCGAACGCGTGGAGGGCATCGCGTGCGACCGGTCGGCCAACAACGATAAGTGCTTTCTGCGGGACGACGCCGCCTCGGCGACTCCAGACGGTGCAGCTACACCAAAACGATTTATCCGGCGCGGGCGTACCGACTCCACATGGCAGACAAACCGCAGAAAGGAGAAATTCTCGGCGTGCCGTACAACTTCGAGCGCCCGTCGCTCGGTCGGATGCTCTCGTCGTACTGGAAGCCCGGCGAGAAGATGCTCGTGAAGAAGCCGTTCGGTATCGGCTACACGCTGAACCTCGCGAACTGGCGGTCGTGGGTCGTCGTCGTCGTCGTTGGCGCCCTCCTCTGGCAGGAGCGCAGTTCCTCCGCGCCGGGGCCGGACCTCGAAGACGAGGACGAGGACGACGGACCCGTCGAAGTCATCGTCGACTGAGGACCGACGCGACGCACCTGCTCTCGCGTCCGCACCGTCGCTCGCGGCCGACGACTGCGCCGCGGACGCGACGCCGACCGACGCATCTTTCTCCGAACCCGCGCGACAGGCGAGTAGATGCTTCGCTACGTCACGACGAACCCGGGAAAGGTGCGAGAGGCCCTGCAGTACCTCGACGACGGCGTCGAGCAGTTGGACTACGACTACACGGAGGTGCAGGCGTCCGAACTCGGCCCCATCGCGGCGCACGGGGCGCGCGAGGCGTACCGCCACGCGAACGAACCCGTCCTCGTGGACGACGCCGGCCTGTTCGTCGACGGTTTCGACGGCTTCCCCGGCCCGTACTCGTCGTACGTCGAGGACACTCTCGGCGTCGAGGCGGTGTCCCGACTGGTCGCGAGCGAACTGGAGGACCCCCGCCGGGCGTCGTTCGACTGCGTCCTCGCGTACTGCGACGGCGCGGGGTTCGAGGCGTCGCCGGACCCCGTGGACCGCGACGACCGGACGGCCGCGGCCGCGCGCGGTGCCGAACAGGGTGACGAGGAGACGGAGGCCCTGCCGGTGAAACTGTTCACGGGCACCGTCCGCGGGCGCATCGTCGCCCCGCGCGGCGAGGGAGGGTTCGGCTACGACCCCATCTTGAACACGAGGGGACGACGTTCGCGGAGATGGACGCGGAGGCCAAGAACGCCATCTCACACCGCGGGCGGGCGTGGCGAAGTTCGGGGAGTGGTTCGCCGAGCGAACGCAGTGAGCGAGGCGAACCTCGATGGACGAGCGGAGCGAGTCCATCGGGGGTCCCGGAGCGAGCAGTGCGAGTGAACGGGAGACGGCGAACGCAGTGAGCGAGGCGAACCTCGATGGACGAGCGGAGCGAGTCCATCGGTGGTCCCGGAGCGAGCAGTGCGAGTGAACGGGAGACGGCGAACGCAGTGAGTCGACGAGTACGGCGGCGAACCAAACTCGCTATGCGCGGCGGCCCAGATGGAAGAAGACGCCCCAGAGGAACGACAGGCCGACCATGACGACGAGCGACCCGGCGAACTGCTCCGTGACCGGCAGCGACGCCCCGGTGACGCGTCTGAGGAGGCCGACTGCGAGAAGCGACGCCTCGCCGAGCGACGGGACCACGGCCCAGAGATACTTCGACAGTAACGACCCCACCACGAGCGTCGAGAACCCCGCGAGTGCGTGTGAACCGCCCGTCTTCGCTGGCATAACTGTAGACGATACTGACTGACTCGGTGGTTAACAAGTTTTGGGAGCGGCGTCACTCCCGCGGGTCGGCGTCCGGTCCCGGGTAGTCGCCGCCGACGACTTCCTCGTACAGGCTCGCCGCGTCGAACAGGGTGGCGAACGCCCGCGGTTCGCGGACGCTCACGGGGAATCGACCGCCGAGCGTCGTCGCCGCGCGGGCGGAGGTGAGACGGCCGTCGAACGTGAGGACGTGCATCGCGCCGCCCCGGTAGGCCGACCCGAGTGCCGGGTGGTCGCCCGCGGGGTGGGAGACGGGGTCGCGCCACGCCTCGACGCGCGTTCGCCAGTCGGCCGCGAGTTCGGCGTCCGCGAGTTCGGCGACGACGGACTCGGCGTCGTCGAGGAGAGGGTCGCTGGCCACGAGCGTCGTCCACGAGTGCGCCCGGAGGTGGTCGAGGGCGTCGCGGGCGTCGCCATCGACGAGGAGGTCCGCGGCGAGGACGTCCGCGTCGGCGACGACGCGCGCCGGACTCGGGTCGGGGTCAGTCATCGCCCTCGCGCCGCCGTCGGAGCGTCTCGCGAATCGTCTCCTCGTCCGTCTCGAACGCCGCCGCCCGGTCGAACAGCGTGGCCCACGTCTCCATATCTGCCGGTAGGGTCGTGTGGGGAAAGAAACGTGACGGTTCCGTGAGCGACCGCTGTGGAAACTGCGGACGGTTTCTCTCGGTCGGTCGGAGACGCTCACGTACCGTCTCGCGGTTACGCCGACGACCATAGCTTTATTTCGACTACGCCCATCGATGTGTCCATGACGATACAACGCCGACGGTTCCTGCAGGCGACGGGGGCGGGGACGCTCGCAGCGCTGGCGGGGTGCACCGGAGAGGACGGCGCGAACGCACAGACGCAGGCGGAGTCGACGGACGGGAGCGCGACGGCCGACGCCGCGGGGCAGTCGGAGCCGTCGGGCGACGCGGAGTTGACGCTGGCGACGACGACGAGCACGTACGACACCGGCCTGCTCGACGCGCTCAACCCCGTGTTCGAAGAGCAGTTCGGCGCGACGGTCAAGACCATCCCGCAGGGGACGGGCGCGGCCATCGAGACGGCCCGCAACGGCGACGCGGACGTCATCCTCGTCCACGCCCGCGGCGCGGAGGACGAGTTCCTGCAGGACGGCTTCGGCGTCAACCGTCGCGACGTGATGTTCAACGACTTCGTCGTCGTCGGCCCGCCGGACGACCCCGCCGGCGTCGGCGGGATGCCGTCGGCGACGGAGGCGTTCGCCACCATCGCGGAGACGGAGTCGACGTTCGTCTCCCGCGGCGACGACTCGGGGACGAACAAGAAGGAGCTGAACATCTGGGAGGCGTCCGGTGTCGACCCGTCCGGCCGGTGGTACCGCGCGATAGGCAAGGGGATGGGCGACACGCTAGTGCAGGCCGACCAGTCCGGCGCGTACACGCTCGCAGACAGGGGGACGTATCTGGCGACCAAGGACAACATCGACCTCACTATCCACGTGCAGGGACCGCTGAAGGACGGGCCGACCATCCTGAAGAATCCCTACGGCGTCATCCCGGTCAACCCCGCGAAGTACGGCGACGTGAACTACTCGCTGGCGATGGCGTACGCCGGCTTCCTCACCGGACCGCAGGGGCAGGAGATAATCGACGGCTACACCGCCAACGGGTCGCAGTTGTTCTTCCCGAACGCGCTGGCGGAGGAACCGCAGTTCGGCCAGTACGTGCCCGAGGACTGGGACGGCTCCTCGCAGTCGCAGGAGGACCTCCGGTTCGAGCACTGGGTCGACGCCGTCGTCCCCGAGGACTTTTAGTCGGACGGGGGCAGAGGCTCACCCGTGCTCGTCGGTACGCTGTTCGGCGACCTGAACACGCAGTACCTCGTCAGCATCACGCTCGTCTCGCTGTACGTGAGTACCGTGGCCGTCGCCGTCAGCACCGCCGTCAGCCTCCCCGTGGCCGTCGCCGTCGCGTTCGGCGACTTCCGCGGCAAGTCGGCGCTCACCTCCGTCATCTCGACCGGGATGGGCTTTCCGAGCGTCGTCGTCGGCCTCGTCGTGCTCCTCGCCCTCTCGAACTCCGGACCGCTGGGCGACTTCGAACTGCTGTTCACCCCGCGGGCGATGATCATCTCCCAGACCATCCTCGCCACGCCCGTCGTCCTCAGCGTCTCGCTGTCGGCCGTCGAGTCCGTCGGCGACGACCTGCGCGAGGCGGCGTTCGGGACGGGCGGGACGACGACTGACGTCGGACTGGTCGTCCTGCGCGAGGCGCGGTACGGCATCGTCACGGCCGTCCTCGCGGGCTACGGCCGCGCCATCAGCGAAGTCGGGTCGGTGCTCATCGTCGGCGGCAACATCGTCTTCTCCGACCAGACCTCCTACACGCGGACGCTCACGACGGCCATCACCGTCGAGGCGCGGAAGGGCAACGTCGAGACGGGACTGGCCCTCGGCGCCATCCTCCTCGTCCTCGTCCTCGGCGTGAACGCCGTCGGGTCGCACCTCCGCGACCGGACGCCGGGCAAGCGAACCGCCGGCGACCGGTCGAGTTCGGTCGGAACGTCGCTGGGCGGAGGTGACGGTCGATGAGCGAAGCCCGCGAGGTGGCGGCCGCCGGAGACGGGCGGAGCGACGACGGGTCGACCGGCGGCCTGCGCCTCGCCGCCCGCGGCGTCACGCACGGCTTCGAGGGCGAGACGGTCTTCGCCGACGTGGACCTCGCGGTGGAACCGAACGAGGTGCTGGCCGTCGTCGGCCCCTCGGGGAGCGGGAAGACGACGCTGCTCCGCGCGATGAACGGCGCGCTCTCGCCTTCGCGCGGCGCCGTCGTCGTCGCGGGCGAACGCGTCGGGTCGCTCTCCTCGAAGGAGACGAGTCGCCTCGTCGCCACCGTCCCGCAGGACACGACGCTGACGTTCGACTTCGACGTGCGCCAGACGGTGCGGATGGGTCGGACGCCCCACCGCTCGCGGCTGGGTGGCTGGCGCGAGGGCGACGACGCGGCGGTCGAACGCGCCCTCGAACGGACGCAGACGGCCGCGTTGGCCGACCGGTCGGTGGGTGACCTGTCCGGCGGCGAACGACAGCGCGTACTCATCGCGCGGGCCCTCGCGCAGGAGACGCCCGTCCTCCTGCTGGACGAACCGACGGCCAGCCTCGACATCAACCATCAGGTGCGGACGCTCGAACTCGTCCGCGAGTCCGTCTCGGCCGGGAAGACGGCCGTCGCGGCCATCCACGACCTGAACCTCGCCGCGCACTACTGCGACGAACTCGTCCTGCTGTCGGGCGGGGGCGTCGTCGCCACGGGGCCGCCCGCGTCCGTCCTCACCGAGGCGAACCTGGAGGGGGCGTTCGGCGCGAACGCCGTCGTCGCGCGCCACCCGGTCACCGGGTCCGTGTACGTCACCGCGCTCCCGGACCGCCCCACCGACGCGACGAGGCGCGAGGGCGCGTCCACGTCGTGGGCGGCGGGGGCACCGCGGCCCGACACCTCTATCTCCTCTCGGCCGCCGGCTACGAGGTCAGCGTCGGCGCGTTGAACGAGGGCGACACCGACACCGAGACGGCCCGGAGCCTCGGGATAGACGCGGTGACGGTGGACCCCTTCTCCGCCGTCGGCGAGGACGCGAGCGAGCGAGTCGCGGAGTGCGTCGCCGAGGCGGACTGCGTCGTCGTCGCCGACGTGGAGGTGGGAACCGGCAACCTCGCGAACCTCCGCGCCGCCGCGGCGGCGGACCGCGTCGTCCTCGTCGAGGAACGGCCGTTCGAGGAACGGAACTACGCCGGACGCGCCGGCCGGGAGGCGTACGACCGACTCCGCGAACGCGGCGTCGTCGTCTCCTCGGCGGACGTGCTCTCGGCCGTCGCCGGCGACGCGGCAGTCGGGACGCAGTCGCCGCCCGGCGACCCCCTCGACGGCCTCGCGACCGACTGAGGACGCGGCCGATCCCTCACGAACTGTCGTGACAAACGTGATTAGCGAGAATAATGTCGGCACAACCGCGACACATTTTTGAGCGCGGAGCCGTTACGTGATATCGAGCGAGGGTCGGGACACCCGTTCTCCCCGCCCTGGAACCCAATAATGAGTGACACCGCTACCGAGAACGCGCGTCAGCGCGTCCAGACCGACTCGGAGAACCGTCGGACAGACCGCCGCGAGCAGACGGCGGGCGAACGCGAGGCGGCGGCAGGCGAACGCGACGAGACGGCGGACGAACGCGCGGAGGCGACCGAGGAGACGCTTCGCTGCCCCGAGTGTGGGTCGACGAACCTCGCCACGGACGACGGCCGGGGCGAGACGGTGTGCGAGGACTGCGGCCTCGTCGTCGAGGAGGACGAGATAGACCGCGGACCGGAGTGGCGCGCGTTCAACGCCACCGAGAAGGACGAGAAGTCCCGCG
>NZ_WPCD01000189.1:0-6944 GCF_009741955.1 Halogeometricum sp. CBA1124
CGTCCGAGGACCCGAGCGTCAGGGTCGCGTAGTCGGTGTTCTGCAGCGTGATGGTGATGTTCACGACGTCACCGCGCTCGTCGGTGATGATGCCGGAGCCGCCGATGTCGGCGCGGCCCTCACCGGCGTCGCTGACGACGATGGAGGAGGACTCGGCTTCGACGCCGGACTGGTTGTCCGTCGCCAGCACCGTGTAGTTGTCCTCGTCGAGGTCGAGGTCGGACGCGTTGAACTCGTAGTCGTACTCGGCCTGACCCGTGAGGTCAGCACCGATGGTGGCGACCGTGTCCTCGTCGGAGTCGAGCAGTTCGACCTCGATGGGACGGTTACCCGCGTTCGCGGAGACCGTGCCCTCGATGACGTCCTCGTTCGTGACGTTCAGGTCGTCGACGCTGACTTCCAGACCGAGGTCACGGACGTGATCTCTGCGACGTCAGCAGTCCCGTCGACGCTGACGTTGTACTGGCCCACGTCGCGGTTCTGCGTACCGAAGACGTACACCTGACTGTTCTGGCCGGTGCTACCGGACTGGAAGTAGGTGAAGTCCTCGTCGTCGCCCGCTCGACTTCGATGTCGGTGTCGGGCGCGTCCGCGCGACGGCGACGCTGGAGCCCTTGTAGGCGTTCACGTCACCGGACTTGACCGTCACGGGTGCGACGTCGACCGTCTTGTTACCCGTGTTCGAGACGTCGTTGGACTGCAGGTCCTCGACGCTCGCGGGAATCTTGACTTCGACGTCACCGGTGTAGACCTCGCTCAGGTTCCAGACGTAGCGACCGTTGTCGCTGACGTCCGCGGAACCGAGCGCGCCCATCGGCTTCTCGTCGACGTACAGCTGGATGTTGTTCACGCCAGTGACGGGCTCACTGAACGCGATTTCGAGCTGCGCGTTGTTGTCGGACGAGAAGTTGTCCCAGTGGACGCTCTCGAGGTAGCGCGGGTTCTCGCTCGTCGCGCCGAGGTCGTTGATGGTGACCGTCTGGCTCTTGTTCACCATACCGTCGGTGGCGTCAGAGACGTTGAACCAGACGTTAGCGTCGGTGTCCTCGTCGACCGAGGGCGCGGTGATGGTCACCGTGCCGTTGACCCAGATGGTCGCGTTGTTGGAGCCGGTCGTCGCCTGACCGAAGTCGACGGAGAGGTCCGTCGTGCCGGGCGAGGAGCCGGACGCCGTCGCGATGTTCGAGCTGTTACTCTCGTTGTAGACCGCGACGTCGTAGGAGTCGACGGTCACGGAGCTCGGCAGGTTGATGTCGACGGTGTCGGTACCGTCACCACCGTCGTAGTTCGCATACGATACGTTGAACGTGTGTGTCTGCTGCGTGCCCTCGTCGAGGTTGTCGGGGTCGAAGTTGTCGACCGTCCCCGAATCGACGGCAGCAGCGGACCCTGCGAACGCGACGGTGCCGGCGAAGACCGACAGCACCATCAGCGCCGCGAGGAACACTGCGCGGAGTTGCTTCGTGTTGCTTGTCATGTATTTGGTTGGATAGTGACGACAGAGGCTTTGGTCCGACTCACCTCGTTGTGGAGAGAGAGGGAGGGCTTACTCACCGATGTGTCGTCGTGGGGTAGGGGTACCGCAAACTATCATTCAGCACATTAAATACTTTGTGAACTTCATTTTTCGATTACACTATCGTGGGAGACAATGACTACGTGTTCGAGTCGGTCGACTCGCGTCGCCGTGCGGAGTGCCGGTGTCGACCCGACCGGCGGGAGCGCGGTCTGGTTAGCGAGAAGGAAATTCTTAATTAGGAGTGTATGGCACGTCGATACGCCTCCCATGGATGGAGTGCAAGGCAGATACGGGGGATCGAGAAGGAGCCCCACACTCCGGCTCGACTCTCGAAGCGGCACAGTAGCGTCTGCACGTCTTCGCTCGACCGACCGCACGACGTGCGGTGGGCCGAGCGATCGGTCGTAGGCATACTTGTCGTTCGCGGGCGCGGGCGCATGGAGACCGCTCCGCCCACTACCTTCTCGGAGACGTCGACCCGTCGGAGCCACTCGTCTCCGTCGACGCTCGGGTCGCGGCTGCCGCCGTCGAACGCTCGAATCGGCTCGAAGCGTCGGTGAAGCGGGTCCGTGTCGGGGCGAAGGAAGCGGCGAAAAGGGAAACAGTCGAGCGGGGGCGGTTCAACCGAGGATGAACTTCGCGGCCCGCGACTTCGCGAAGTCGAGTTTCTCGAGGTAGGCGTCGAGGCCGAGGATGCGGCCCGCGCCGAACGTCGCGAGGGTCACGAACAGGACCAGTCCGAACAGGTCACCGTTGACCAGTCCGTGCGCCCAGTCGGCGTTCCCCAGGTAGAAGAACACCATCAGGACGGCCCCGAAGAACGAGGCCAGTCGGACGAGACCGCCGACGATCAGTCCGAGTCCGATGAGGAACTCGCCCGCGGGAATCATGAAGTTCGTGAACGACATCAGCCACGGCATCGACGCGGCCCACGCGAAGAAGCCGTGGATGGGGCTGCCGCCGGTGCCGTGGAGGAGGTAGCCGGTGGCGTCGAACGCTTCGCCCGAGACGAAGCCGAACTTGGTCCATCCGGCGTGGAGGAACCAGTAGCCGGTTATCAGGCGAAGGGCGACCAGCCAGTACCCGGCGAGGGTCCCCTGCAGGTCGAAGTTGAGGAGTTCGTCGTAGGTGCTGCGAGTCGTGGTGGTGGTGGGAGTGCTCATTATCGTACTACCTCTTACATCTGGACAGTCGGAGGAAGAGACGATATAAAGAGGGCGTCGTTCTCAAACCGGTAGAAACGATACGGACGAGGCTCAGAGACCTCGTTCGTTGGAGATGCGCGAGCCGTGCACGACCGACGGCCGGTGCGAAAGGGGTTTGGTTCCGACGGATGAGGGTAGCCTATGGACCCACGTATCCGTGAACACGCGCAGGTCGTCGCGGACCACTCCGCCGACATCGGCGAGGGTGACAACGTCGTCGTCACCGCTCCCGCCGCGGCGGAGGAGTTGGTCGTCGCCCTCCACGAGGAGTGTGCGGAACGCGGGGCGAACCCCGTCTATCTGAACAGCAGTTCCCGCGCCTCTCGCGCGTTCCTCCGGAACCACGACGGCGAGTTCGAGACGCCGGACCACCTCCTCGCGATGTACGAGGAGATGGACGTGTTCGTCGCGGTTCGCGGCGACGTGAACGCCTCGGAGACGGCAGACGTGGACCCGGACACGAACGCCGCCTACCGCCGGGCGATGCAACCCGTCCTGCAGGAACGCCTCTCGAAGGAGTGGTGTCTCACGCAGTTCCCCACGTCGGGCAACGCCCAACTCGCCGGCATGAGCACCGACGCTACCAGAACTTCGTCTGGGACGCCGTCAACCTCGACTGGGACGAGCAGTACGAGTTCCAACAGCAGATGGTCGAGATTCTCGACGACGCCGACGAGGTGCGCGTCGTCGCCGGCGACGAGACGGACGTGACGATGAGCGTCGCGGGCAACACCACCCTGAACGACAAGGGCGAGAAGAACCTCCCCGGCGGCGAAGTCTTCACCGCGCCCGTGCGCGACAGCGTCGAGGGCGAGGTTCACTTCGACATGCCCCTCTACCGGCAGGGCCGGGAGATATCGGACGTCCGCGTGCGGTTCGAGGACGGACGCGTCGAGTCCTACAGCGCCGAACGCAACGAGGAAGTGCTGGACGGCGTGTTCGACACCGACGAGGGCGCGCGCTACCTCGGCGAGTTGGGCATCGGGATGAACCGCGCCATCGACCAGTTCACCTACAACATGCTGTTCGACGAGAAGATGGGCGACACCGTCCACATGGCCGTCGGGTCGGCGTACCCCGAGACGGTGGGCGAGGAGAACGAGGTGAACGACAGCGCGGAACACGTGGACATGATTCTGGACATGTCGGAGGACTCCGTCGTCGAGGTGGACGGCGAAGTCGTCCAGCGAGACGGGACGTTCGTGTTCGAAGACGACTTCGAGTAGCGAGGCGGACGTTCGCCTGCGTTCGGGTGGGCGAAGCGAGCGACGGGTGGAACTGGGGCGTTCGCGGCCGGAGCGCCGAGTATCTAAGATTGAGAGACGTTCACAACTACCGTGTGATTTATCACGGATGATTGGGGTACCAACAGACGATGCCGAAGGTACTCTGTACCGAGTGCGGTCGAGACGTGGGGATGCACGAGTTGGAGGCGAAGACGACGACTCGGCGGGATGGATTCGACACGCGTTACCGGTGCCCGTACTGTCAAACAGACATCGAAGACGTGGCGAATCGCTTCGTCTGAGGAGACACGACGTCGACGCCCGTGGGGGGCGTCTGTGGGAACGTCGTCGCCGGGGGGCGACGGTCGTTCGCCGGCGTCGTCACTCGACGGGTCGTGTTCCGAGAGAAGGGTCGGCCGACTAGTCGTATCGCTCGGCTACTCTTCGATGTCGAGGTCGAACTGCTGGTTCTCCACGACGGCGTTGAGGACGACGCTCGTGTTGGACTCGCGGATGTCCGCGTCCGTCAGCAGTTGCTTTATCTGGTCGTTCATCCCGTCGGTGTCGGTGAACTTGCCGATGGCGATGATGTCGTAGTCGCCCGTCACCTCGTAGACGGAGATCATCTGCTTCTGTTCGCGGAGTCGGTCCGTAATCTCGGGAAGTGCGCTCCCCTCGACCTTGAGTTGGATGACGGCCGTGACGTCGTAGCCGAGGGCGTCGTAGTTCACGCGCGGGGTGTACCCCTCGATGACGCCTTCGTCTTCCAGGTCGCGGAGGTGGTTCGAGACTGTCGTGACCGACACGTCGAGTTCCTCTGCGAGGCTTCGAAGACTCGCGCGCCCGTCGCCGAGGAGTGCGTTGATGAGTTTTGCATCGAGGTTTTCGTACGTCATCAAAGCGACCCACTCACTCGGGGCATTAGAATTTTACGAATATCCAGTTCTCCCACAGACAGTCACGAGTTGCACTAAGCGATAACATCTTAATGGTGGCTGTTGTCAGAAACTCCTGTCCAGGAAGATGACGGACGAAAACGCTCACTCTGACGTTGTAGCCGATGGCGGTCTCTCGGCGGAAGCACAGCGCGTCGTCGACGAAATCGAGGAGAAGGAAGTCGACTTCCTCCGCCTCCAGTTCACCGACATTCTCGGCACCGTAAAGAACGTCGCCGTTCCCGCGACGCAGGCCGAGAAGGCATTTACCGAAGGAATCTACTTCGACGGGTCCTCCATCGAGGGCTTCGTGCGCATCCAGGAGTCCGACATGCGCCTCAAGCCCGACCCCGAGACGTTCGCGATTCTCCCGTGGCGCGACGGCCGGTCCGCGCGCCTCATCTGCGACGTGATCAACACCACGACGGGCGAACCGTTCGAGGGCGACCCGCGGTACATCCTGAAGCAGGCCATCGCCCGCGCCGAGGAGATGGGCTACGAGATAAACGCCGCGCCCGAACCCGAGTTCTTCCTGTTCGAGGAGGACGAGGAGGGTCGCGCGACGACGAAGACGAACGACGCCGGCGGCTACTTCGACCTCGCGCCGAAGGACCTCGCCTCCGACGTGCGCCGTGACATCATCTACGGCCTCGAACGGATGGGCTTCGAGATAGAGGCCAGCCACCACGAGGTCGCACAGGGGCAACACGAGATCAACTTCGAGTACGACGACGCCCTCACGACGGCCGACAACGTGGGGACGTTCCGTACCGTCGTCCGCGCCATCGCCGCGCAACACGACCTGCACGCGACGTTCATGCCCAAGCCCATCCCGCGCATCAACGGGTCCGGCATGCACACGCACCTGTCGCTGTTCACCGAGGACGGCGAGAACGCGTTCCACGACGAGGACGACGAGTTCAACCTCTCGGAGACGGCCCACTCGTTCCTCGCGGGCATCCTCGAACACGCCCCGGCGCTCTCGGCCGTGACGAACCCGACGGTGAACTCCTACAAGCGTCTGGTCCCCGGCTACGAAGCGCCCGTCTACGTCGCGTGGTCCGACCGCAACCGCTCGGCCCTCATCCGGAAGCCGGCGGCGCGCGTCCCCGCGGCCAGCCGTATCGAGGCTCGCTTCCCCGACCCGTCCTGCAACCCGTACCTCGCCTTCGCCGCGCTCATCCACGCGGGCCTCGACGGCGTCGAGCAGGGCCTCGAAGCGCCCGACCCGGTCCGCGAGAACATCTACGAGTTCGACGAGGAGAAGCGCGAGGAGTACGGCATCACCACGCTCCCGTCGAACCTCGGCGAAGCGGTCGACGCCCTGCAGGAGGACGAAGTCGTGCAGGACGCACTCGGCGAACACGTCTACGAGAAGTTCGTCGAGGCGAAGACGCAGGAGTACGACGAGTTCCGCATCGACGTCTCGCAGTGGGAACTCGACCGGTACCTCGAGAAGTTCTGAGGCGGCCCCGGGCCGCCGTCGGTCGCTCCTCCGCTCTCTCCCCCGTCTCCGTCTTTTGTCTCCCGTTCTCAGTCGAGCAGTGACGACACCGCGGCGGGGAGCGACAGCAACGCGGCGCCGCCGCCGGCCCCCGCGGTGACGAGAGCGACGGACCCGAGCGACAGTTCGACGACGGCGACCATCACGGCCAACGGGAGGGGAACCGCGACGGCGCCGACGACCAGCGACCGGGGTGAGGCGTCGTCGCCGTCGAGGGCGCCGCCGAGGCGCGACCAGACGACTGCGCCGGCGGCGGCCGTCCCGAGTCCGAGGAGCACCTCGCTCTCGATGGGGTTCGTGACGGCGGCGGCAGCGGTGAGGGCACCGCCGCCGAGGAAGCAGGCGACGACGGCGCGGTCAGAGGGGACGGCGGTCCGGCGGAGGCCCGGCCCGGCGGCGAAGACGACGGCGAGGAAGGCAGTCGCGACGGCGACGCCCGCGACCACGTCCGCGAGGTAGTGGACGCCGATGACGACGCGGGAGAGGGCGACGACGAGACGACGGCGGCGGCGACACCCAGTCGGACGCGGCGGCGGCCCGCGTCGGCGAGGAGGG
>NZ_WPCD01000102.1:0-12698 GCF_009741955.1 Halogeometricum sp. CBA1124
GCGCTCTCCTCGGCGTCGACCGCGCGGCGGAGTTCGGCGACCGGTTCGGCGTCCGTCCCCGGTCCCTGCAGGTACCGGCAGTTGCGACCCAGCGCCTCCGACTCGTCGTACCCGGTCAGCGACTCGAAGGCGTCGTTGACGTACACGAGGGGGTCGTCGGGGAGCGAGGCGTCCGCGATGGTGATGCCGACGGGCGCCTCGTCCATCGCCCGTTCCTTGAGGTCCTCCGTCACCCGTCGCTCCGCCGCGGCGCGGTCCTCGCGCCACGCGAGGACGCTCGCCACCCGACGACCCAACCGTTCGAACAGGTTCGTCTCGGTGACGAGGACGACGTCGGCGGCACCCGCCGCGAGAACGGACTCGGCGGAGTGGTCGCCGTCGGGCCTGAGGAGTGCGACGACGGGAACGTCGCCGGCGGCGGCGACGACGGCCCCGAGGTCGGCGTCGGGCAGGTCGTCGGCGACCACCACGCAGTCGAACGAGTCGACGACGCCGGCGTTCCACCGGGCGATGTCGGCGTCGAGCGTCGACCGAAGCCGCCGTTCGACTCGGTCGAACAGGTCGTCCTCGTGCACGGCGACGAGGAGGCGCGGACTGCGTTCGTCTGACATACCAGCCTGCACGGCCGCAGAACGGTTATCGGTTGCGCGCAGCGACGCCGCTCGCGGTCGAATAACGGAAGAAGGGAGACGGTCGCACGACGGCCGTCCGTCTCAGTCGGCGGTGACTTCTTCGGCGGACTCGCCGTCGCGGTAGTGCTCCTCGATGAGGTCCTCGTCCACGCGGTTGAGTTCCTCTTTCGGTAGCATCGACAGGAGGTCCCAGCCGATTTCGAGCGTGTCGTCGATGGAGCGGTTCGTGTCGAAGCCCTGGTCGACGAACTCGTCCTCGAAGCGGTCGGCGAAGTCGAGGTACTTGTTGTCGCGTTCCGACAGGGCCTCGCGACCGACGATGTTCACCAGGTCGCGGAGGTCCTCACCCTCGGCGTACGCGGCGTACATCTGGTCGGAGACGTCGGCGTGGTCGGCGCGGGTCAGGCCCTCGCCGATACCGTCGTCCATCAGGCGCGAGAGGCTGGGCAGCACGTTGACCGGGGGCTGGACGCCCTGACTGTTGAGGTCGCGGTCGACGTATATCTGCCCCTCGGTGATGTACCCGGTCAGGTCCGGGATGGGGTGGGTGTCGTCGTCGCCGGGCATCGTGAGGATGGGAATCTGCGTGACGGACCCCTCACGACCCTCGATTCGACCGGCGCGCTCGTACAGTTGCGCCAGGTCGGTGTACATGTATCCGGGGTAGCCACGGCGACCCGGGACCTCCTCACGCGCGGCGCCGATTTCGCGCAGCGCCTCGCAGTAGTTGGTCATGTCCGTCAGGATGACGAGCACGTGGTAGTCCTTCTCGAACGCGAGGTACTCGGCCGTCGTGAGCGCCATCCGTGGCGTGACCGTCCGCTCGACGGCGGGGTCGTCCGCGAGGTTCATGAAGACCACGGAGCGCTCCAGCGCACCGGTTCGCTCGAAGTCGTCCATGAACTCGTTGGCCTCCTCGGCCGTGATACCCATCGCGCCGAAGATGACGGCGAACTCCGAGGCGTCCTCGCCCTCCTCGGCCGCCTCCTCGGGCACCGTCGCCTGACGGGCGATCTGGAGCGCGAGGTCGTTGTGCGGCAGCCCCGACCCCGAGAAGATGGGCAGCTTCTGCCCGCGGACGAGCGTGTTCATGCCGTCCACGGCGGAGACGCCCGTCTGGATGAACTCCTCGGGATACTCGCGGGAGTAGGGGTTGATGGCCGCGCCGACGATGTCGTGTCGCTCGTCGGGGACGATTTCGGGACCGCCGTCGATGGGCTGGCCCGAACCGTCGAGGACCCGTCCGAGGAGGTCCTCGGTGACGGGCATCTTCATCGTCTCGCCCAGGAAGCGGACGGACGCGTTCTTGTCGATACCGGTCGTCCCCTCGAACACCTGGATGGCGACGACGCCCTCCGAGGATTCGAGAATCTGACCCCGCTTGATCTCGCCCTCCGGCGTCTCGATTTCGACGATCTCGTCGTAACCGATCGGCTCGTCGACTTCGGCGAACACCAGCGGACCGCTGATCTCGGAGATGGTCTGATACTCTTTCATCTTAGTACAGCTCCCGGAGCTGTTCGGTTATTTCGTCTTTGAGTTCCGCGACGTACTCCTCGTAGTCCTCTTGGACACCGATGCGGTTGATGCGCGGGAGCGCCTCCACGTCGATGATCTCCTCGACCGGCACACCGGCTTGCAGCGCCTTGAACGCCTCGTCGTTGTAGGTGTGGATGGTCGTGAGCATGAGGTACGTCTTCTGCGGCGGACAGTAGGTGTCCACCGGGTGGAACGCGTTCTGCTGCAGGTACGCTTCGCGGAGGTACTTCGCCACGTCGAGCGTCAACTGCTGGTCCTCCGGCAGGGCGTCCTTCCCGACGAGCTGAACGATCTCCTGCAGTTCGGACTCCTCGTCGAGCACGTCGACGGCCCACTGGCGCTCCTCGGGCCAGTCGTCGGCGACGTTCTCCTGGAACCACGGGTCGAGCTGGTCGGTGTACAGCGAGTACGACTCGTTCCAGTTGATCGAGGGGAAGTGCCGACGTTCGGCGAGGTCGGCGTCCAGCGCCCAGAACGTCTTCACGATGCGCAGGGTGTTCTGCGTCACCGGCTCGGAGAAGTCGCCGCCCGGCGGGGAGACGGCCCCGATGGCGGAGACGGACCCCTCCGTGCCGTTGATGTTCTCGAAGTACCCGGCGCGCTCGTAGAACTGCGAGAGGCGCGCGGCGAGGTAGGCCGGATAGCCCTCCTCACCGGGCATCTCCTCCAGTCGCGAGGAGATTTCGCGCATGGCCTCGGCCCACCGGGAGGTGGAGTCGGCCATCAGCGCCACGTCGTACCCCATGTCGCGGTAGAACTCCGCGATGGTGATACCCGTGTACACGCAGGACTCGCGGGCCGCCACGGGCATGTTGGACGTGTTCGCGATGAGCGACGTCCGGGCCATGAGCGGGTTGCCCGTCGAGGGGTCTTCGAGTTCCGGGAAGTCGTCGATGACCTCCGTCATCTCGTTGCCGCGTTCGCCACAGCCGACGTAGACGATGATGTCCGCGTCGGCGTACTTGGCGAGTTGGTGCTGCGTGACGGTCTTGCCCGACCCGAACGGACCGGGGATGGCGGCCGTCCCACCCTTCGCGATGGGGAACAGGCCGTCGAGGATGCGCTGACCGGACACCAACGGCGTCCGGGGCGTCTTCTTCGTCTCGGAAGGACGGGCCTCGCGGACCGGCCACTCCTGATGCATCTGAATCTCCTCGCCGTTGTCGAGCGTCACGACGGTATCGGTGACGGTGAAGTCGCCCGAGTGGGCCTCGGACACCTCGCCGCCCTCGAAGTCCGGCGGCACCATGACCTTGTGGTCGATGGTGACCGTCTCCTCGACGACGCCGACGACGTCGCCGGGTTCGACGACGTCGCCCTCGGAGACTTCGGGTTCGAAGCCCCACTCCTTGTCGAGTTCGATACCCGGTGCGTCGACACCGCGGTCGAGGTATGGACTGCCCATCTTCTCTTCGAGGACGTCCAGCGGACGCTGGACGCCGTCGTAGATGGTGTCCAGCAGACCGGGACCGAGGTCGACGGTCAGCGGGTCGCCCGTGTTCTCGACGGGTTCGCCGGGACCGACGCCGGACGTCTCCTCGTACACCTGAATCGTCGTGATGTCGCCCTCTATCTCGATGACTTCGCCCATCAGCCCTTCGTCGCCGACGTAGACGACGTCGTTCATCCGGGCGTCGAGGTCACGGGCGGTCACGACGGGACCACTCACGCTTGCGATAATGCCGTCCTCGCGGACGGACTCTTGTGTCTGACTCATGTTAGTCTTCGTCCTCATCCATCAGGTCGATACCGATGGCACGTTTGATCTGGTCTCTGAGGCCGCCAGCGCCCGCGCCGCCGCCGAGAGTGACCAGCGTCGGTTCGATGCTGGTCTCGACGGACTCGCGGACCTGCCGGGAGAGGTGGTCGAGGTCACCGTCGTGCATCACGATGATGCCGACGCCCTCGTCCTCCAGCGTCCGGGTGACGGCCTCGTCGAGCTGTTCGTCCTTCGATTCGTCGGGCACGTTCTCGAACTTCCGAACCCCCGCGAGGCGGAAGCCGGTCGTGAAGTCCGGACTGCCGATGACGGCGATCTCCTGACTCATTGGATGACCAACTCCTCCTCTATCTCGTCTTCCGTCAGCCCCGCTTCGCGGCCGCGGGCGATGGCCCGGATGTTGTCCACCTCTTGCTCCTTTGCGAGGATGTACGAGATGACCGGACTCACCGACAGCGGGAACACGTATCCGAGGCTGTCCGCGTACTCCAGCAACGCCGCTTCGAGCGCGCGCTCGAACCCGATGAGGCTGTTCACCGCTTCGAGTTCGTCGAGCGCCGCCGAGAGTTCGTTGCCGTACTTCGAGTCGCGAATCTTCGTGACGAGTTCGTCGGTGTTCTGTGCGAGCGCCACCAGTTCCGAGGCGTTGAACAGCGACCCGCCCTCGATGAAGTAGTCGGCGGGGTCGATGTCCGCGCCGCTGCGCGCGAGGCGGAGCGCGTTCCGGGCGTTCCGGAAGTCGATCTCCGCTTCGAGGTACTCGCGGTACTGCTCGGTCGCCTCGTCGACCACGAGCCCTTCGAGCAGGTTCTCGTAGTAGGCGCGGTCGATGGCGTTCTCGAGCGGAACGAGCACGTCCGTCTCCTCGTAGTCCTCGTACGCCTGTTCGAGCCCCGCGTCGAACATCGTGCCGTCGAGCCTGTCGACGACTTCCTCGACGCTCGTCGCGTCGAGCAGCCGGTCGAGGAAGCGGTCGCCGAACTCGCCCGCGCGGATGAGGTCGGAGTCGACGTCCTCGCGGTCGGCCTCCGAGTAGATGCCGCGGATGACGGTCTTCGCGTTCCACGCGTCGAACTTCCGCAGGTAGCGGGCGATGAGGTCGTACAGCCGACCGTCCGCCCACCTGAGGATGTCGTTGAACTGCTTCGCGAGGTTTCGGTTCAGGGAGTACTCGATGAGGTCGACGCCCGAGTACCGCGAGCCGAGCGCGTTTATCTCCTCTTCGTACTCCGACTCCTCCATGAAGCGGGCGATTTCGGCCGGCCCCATCCGCACCAGCTTTCGGTAGTCGTCGTCGCTGAACAGCTTGCTTCGACGCGCTTTGACGCGAGCGGTCACGTACTCGGGGTTGGAGCCGGATTCAGCACTCATTGGTCGAACAATCGGGAACTCACTTCCTTGAGATTGTCCTCCCAGACGCTCTCAAGGACGGAGTCGAACGTGTTGTTCACCCGAACGCGGGACTGCTGGCTCTCGACGACGACGCCGCCGAGGCAGTCGTAACTGTCTCCGTACTCGTAGCCGTCGTACTCCTCGAGGATGTCCTCGATGAGCGCTTTGTCTGCCGCGCGGCCGTGGACGACGACGTCGGCGTCGGCGTCGAACTCGTCGGCCGCGTCTTCGAGCAGCGAGCGGGTGAGCGTTTCGCGTCGGTCACCGGAGAGGGAGGCGAGTTCCTCCTCGACCTGTTCGCGCACGTCCTGGAGGACGTCGCGACGGGCCTCGAGGCGTTTCTGCTTCGCCTCGAGCTTTGCGCTGGAGAGTGCCTGTTCGCGCTCCTGTTCGACCTGACGTTCGACGTCGGTCGTGCGCGATTCGAGGAGGTCCTCCGCGTCGGACTCCGCCTCCTCGATGATCTCCTGAGCGCGCTGCTCTCCGCCCTCTCGAATTTCCTCCGCACGCGCGCGGGCTTCGTCTCGGATGTCTTCGACGACGTTATCCAAACTCATTGATTGAAAGGGAGAGGGTGCTTTAGACGATGAACACGACGACCAGCGCGAGGATGACGAGAGTCTCCGGCAGGACGGTCAGGATGAGACCGTTGACGAAGAGGCTTTCGTCCTCGGCGATGGCCCCCATCGCGGCAGCACCGATACCGCGCTCTGCGTACCCCGCGCCGAAGGCGGCGAGGCCGACCGCGAGAGCGGCGGCCGCAGGTGCGGTGATTGCCGGGCCAGACGACTGGGACTGTAGTAGGATGTTTTCGAGCATGTTGTGTTTACGTCCTCTTAGTACCGGATTCGTCTCCGAACAAGCCTATGTGGCCGGGGGCATCTCATAAAGCTTCCCAAACCGATTCGGAAAAACGCCGAGAAGGGGGGTCCTATCCCCGAGATTGTGGCAAAAATCCTGCGCCTCACGATTTCTCACCGGACGAATAAAAAGAAACCGAGTTGCGGCGAACATCGCGACCTCATTTCGTCCGGCGCGTTACGGGTCGCTCCATGTCGAGGTGGTGCGTGAGCGGAGACCGGTCGTGTGAGAAAGCGCGCGCGACAGAGACATCGAACGGGGCCGGAAACCGCGGCCGCGGCCGGTCGTTCAGTCCTCGGTGGTGAACTTCCGGTCGTAGCCGAACGGTTCGTAGTCGCGGCCGCCGCCCTCGTAGAACTTGTTGAAGAACTCGACGTACTCGAGACGCACGGCCTGCAGGCCGGCGCTGGTCACGCCGAGTGCGAGCACGAGGAGGTGACCGATGACGAGGACGAGCAGTCCGACGAGGACCGTCGCCGCGCCGCCGTGGACGAGGCCGCCGAACAGCACGTCGACGACTTCGTAGCCGTGGTACATCTCCCCGACCTGCGGCATGCCGCCGAGACCGAAGTGCCAGCCGCCCTTGGAGTCGACGTACACACCGAAGAACAGCAGGTTGACCGTGAAGGCCATCCCCGCCTTCGCCAGCAGCACCGCGGCGATACGCGTGTACGACAGGACGTTCACGAGGACGTTGAGGAACTCGACGACTTCGATGGGTTCGCCGATGGCGAGCAGAACCACGCCGAGGACGAACACGCCGAAGCCGACCCAGCCGACGGTGGCCGAGAATCCCGCGAACCCAAGTGGCAGGACGCCCTCCGCCGAAAACGTCGTGTAGAGGAACTCGGGAGCGGTCCCGGAGATGACGTCCGAGAAGATCAAGACCCACAGGCCGTTCAGCATCAGCAGCCACGAACCGCTCTCGTAGACGGCGTGCTTGGCGTCGTGGAGTTCGAGGTTCTCGAAGAAGTCGAATATCCACCCGATATTCAGGTGGATGATGCCGAGGACGACGCTCACGACGAGCCATCCCAGCGCCCACTCGGAGGTGGCCGGCGACAGGCCCTTCTCGATGGGGGCGTGCGAGAGGCCGACGACGCCCTCCCAGAAGTACGAGGCGATGAGGTGCAGCCCGAAGATTTCGCCGTACAGGATGCCGAACAGCGTCGTGAACAGGCCGGCCGCGATGGTGATGCCGCCCATGCTCTTGAACGCCGGACGGTCGTCGAAGCTCGTGTAGAGGAAGTAGCCGATGGCGGTGTAGATGAGCCCGTAGCCGAGGTCACCGATCATGAACCCGAAGAACGCCGGGAACGTGAGGAACAGGATGACCGTCGGGTCGAACTCGTAGTAGCTCGGTCGGCTGACCGCCTGCACGAGAACCTCGAACGGCTTGACCGCGCCGGGGTTGTCCTGAATCGTCGGCGGGTCGTCGTCGTCCATCACGACCGCTCCGCCGTCGGCACGCGCCTCGCCGCCGTCCGCCGCGGCGGGCGTGCCGCCGTTGCCGCCGGCGGGTTGCTCGCGGACGTGGTCGGTGCCGTCCTTCGAGAACGTCGCGCGTTCGAGTTCTTCGACCTGAACGTGCTCGCCGATGTCCTCTTTGAGCGCGCTCTTGAACTCGGTGAAGCGCGCCGAGGGAATCCACCCCTCGGCGATGAACGCGTTCTCCGTCGTGGCGAAGGAGAGCGGCGCTTCGGTCTTCTGCACGTCGATGGACAGTTTCTCCTCGGCCGCGAGCAGGAAGCCCGCCGCGTCGAGCTTCGTGTTCTCCAGTTTGTCCTCGACGGACTCCAGTTCCGAGCGGACCTGCTGTTTCTCGTGTTCGAGTTCGCGGACGTACTCCTCCGGGCTGCCCTCGGCGTCGGGCACCTCCAGCGAGGTGAAGTCCGCGCTGACGAGCGCGTCGGTGAGTGCGGAGTCGTCGGCGTCGTCGGTCGGCCGCGCGAACACGGCCATCGTCTGGTCGCCCGAGTATATCTCGTAGTCGACGAGGTCGTCGGCGTCGACGACGGCGCGTTCGACGACGTCGCGCTTGCCGTAGCCGACGGCGACGTCGATCGTGTCGTACCCCGACAGGAGGTCGAGGTCGATGCCGAGGTCCTCGAACGGCTCCATCGTGCCGATGCGCTCTTCGAGGTCACGGAGCTGCTGGCGGAGCCGTTGCCGTTCGTCGTCGAGTTCGTTGACCTCCGTCCGAATCTCCTCCAGTTCGGCTTCGAGCGCGTCGTCGGTGACGATTCGGGTCGGACCCGCGTCTTCCTCGTCGACGTCGAGGATGCTCTCGAGCGAACGGACGGTGACGAGCTTGTCGGAGGCGCTCTCGGCCCCTTCGACCGGGTCGCCGGGGGAGAACCCATCCCACGAGTTGTCGTACTCCGTCACGTGAAGCAGGTTCAGGTCGTGGACCGTCTCGACCACCGGGTCCATCACGCGCTTGGACCCGGTCACCGAGACCTTACTCATTTGCTCAGGTCTGAGCATGCACCGCCTCCTCGAACTGGTCGATGGCGTACTCGACCGCCTCCTCGGTGTTGGCTTCGGCGTCGCTGACGAGGCGGTTCCGGGCCTGCTCGCCGTCTTCGAGTATCGCCTCCCGCTCCTCCTCTATCTCTTCGCGAGCTTCGGCGAGACGCTCGGACTCGTACTCACTTGCCTCCTCTTCGGCTTCTTGACGGATCTCTTCGGCCTCCCGTCGCGCCTCCGCGATCCGCTCATCGCGGTCGGCTTCTGCTTCGGCGACGATGTCGTCGGCGTCGGATTCGGCCGTCTTTATCCGTTCGAGAACCTCTGGTCTCGGCATACTCGTATCATCGAAACGTTGCACTACCTGCGTATAAGGTGTTTGCGGAAACCTCTCGTGGCGCCGTCGTCCCCGCGTTCGGTCGTAGCGGTCCAAATCCGCACGGTTATGACCGCCCAGTCCTAACCTCGCGCCCATGGGAGTCCTCGAGAACAAGTCACGGGCCCGGCTGTTCTACAAGTACCTCTCGAAGGTGTACGACCGGATAAACCCCTACATCTGGAACGAGGAGATGCGCGACGAAGCGCTGGAACTGCTCGGCATCCAGCCCGACGACCGCGTCCTCGACGTGGGCTGTGGGACCGGGTTCGCCACCGAGGGACTCCTGCGCTACTCCGACGACGTCCACGGACTCGACCAGAGCATCCACCAGATGCAGAAGGCGTTCGAGAAGTTCGACGAGGACGAGGTGACGTTCTACCGCGGCGACGCCGAGCGCCTGCCGTTCAAAGACGACGCGTTCGACGTCCTCTGGTCCTCGGGCTCCATCGAGTACTGGCCGAACCCGGTCGACGCCCTCGAGGAGTTCAGACGCGTCGTCAAACCCGGCCACCGCGTGCTCGTCGTCGGACCGGACTACCCCGAGAGCGGCCTGTTCCAACGCGTCGCCGACGCCATCATGCTGTTCTACGACGAGAACGAGGCCCAGCGGATGTTCGAGGAGGCGGGCTTCGTCGACATCGAACACCACATCCAGCAGGCCTACCCGGGCAGTCCGAAGGCCATCACCACCATCGCGCGGGTCCCCGACGCCGACGAAGACGACGAGGCCGACGCAAGCGAAGACACCGAGGTCGAAGTCCCCGTCGAAACCGACGCGTAAGCAGACGCGCGCGCTCTTCAGCCGTCCGTGACCGACGCCGTCAGCGTCGCCAGCGGCCGCGACGAGCCGCGCTCGTAGAGCCGCACCGTCACGGTCCGCCCGGGTCCGAGTCGGGGGTGGTTCGTGCCCGCGACGACGACGGAACCGGTCTCGCCCGCGGTCCACACGCCGTCGCTTCCGACGTGAACGGGCCGGTCGGCCCCGGCCGGAACCCCCGGGCGGAGAAGAACGGCACCGGCGGCTGGTACGCGAGCGGTTCGCCGTCCACCGAGACGTCGAGTCTGAGGTCCGCGACGCGCATCGGCGGCCCGCGCTCGTACCCCAGCGCGACTCTGTCGCCGGTCACCGACAGCGAGAACGCCACCCGCCGACCGGCGGACGGCGACGAGGCGAACGCCCCCGCGGGACCGTCGGACGCGGCGACGCCGTGGCTCGGGGCGGAGCCCTCGGGTGCGGTGGCTGCGTCGAACGCGGCGACGCCGAGGACGGCGTCCCCGCTCACCGCGGCGAGCGTCGTCGCCGCCGCCAGCACGACGCCGACCAGCAGGAGCGTTCCCACGACCGGCGAGAGTCCGCGGTCCGTCACGGTCGACGCTGGCCGCGCTCTCGGACAAGAAGGTTCGGACGGCAGCGGCCGTCGGCGTGAGTTACGCCGCGCCCGCCGTCGCCGCGGCCGGCGGGCGGACGGCCGTGGCGTTGCCGCTCTGCGTCGCGTTCCCGTTCACCAGCGGCGGCGCGTTCGGTTCGACGGTGAGCAGCACGACCGAGTTGCCGCGAATCGCCGTCACCTGGTACTCCTGCCCCGGCGCCATCGTCCACAGCGACCCGTCCGCCCCCGTCTCGCCGACGACGACGCTCCGCCCGCCGCGCGGGCCGACGGTTATCAGCGCGTCCGCGGGGTCGCCCGACTCGGTGGTGTTGAGGGTGATTCTGACGGGACCGCCGGGGTACGTCTGGTACGCCGTGAGTTCGAGTCCGTCCTTCACCGCGCCCTCGGTCGGGTCGGTCTCCATCGTCTCCAGCGGCCGGTACTGGAACTCCTTGAACACCTGCTGGGAGCCGCTGTCGACGAACGAGTAGAGGCGGCCGCGTTCGTGCTGGATGCGGACGAGGAAGCTGTTGTCCTCCGTGCCGACGATGTTGGTGCCGTTCTGCCGGAACTGGAGCGCGAAGGCGTTCGGGTACGCCTGCGAGGTGGCGTTCAGCGCCTCGAGGTCGGTGAGGAGGCCGGACCCGCGACGGCGGATGTCGCCGCGGTACACCTCCCGGACGTAGGTGTCGTCGCGTATCGTGCTGAGGACGACGCTGTCGGTGCCCGTCTGGACGAAGAACCGCGCCGGGTCCGCCTCGCCGGTGAGGACGGCCACCGAGTGCTGGCGGACCGGACCGGTGAACGTGTCGAGTTCGCGGCCGAGCGAGGCGGTGCGCGCGTCCACGGAGAAGTCCGGGACCGAGCGAGCGACGCGCTGGATTCGCTCGTTGCGGTCCTGCAGGGCCTGCGCGTGGATGTCGATGACGGCGAGGCGGATGAGGAGCGTCCGGGAGTCGATGTCGCCCTCGCCGTACGCTCGAATCGCCGCCTGCTGGCTCGCGCGCAGGGAGATGGCCGCCTGCTCGATAGTCGTCAGTTCCTGCAGTATCAGCTGCTGTTTCCGGTCTTCGGAGTCGGCGGCGTCGATTCGGTCGACGGCCGCGAGCGTCTCCATCCGCATCTCCGTCCGGTTGTGGTCGAACGCGAGCGCCGGCCCCAACTCGACGGTTCGCGTCGCCAGCGAACTCTGGGTGACCTGCGCCTGCGGGATGCCGAGGACGTGGATTGACGCGTTCTGGGCGGTGTGGTTGTTCACCACCGACACGTCGGAGCGGGAGGTCGAGTGCTCGAACGACCGGTCGTCGGGGGCGGGAGCGGCGACGGTCGCGGCGTCGACGGGCGTCGTCGCGCGGTCGGGGAGAGACGCCGTCCCCGGAACCGTCGCCCCGGCGACGGCGGAGAGCACGAGGACGAACGCGAGCATCGCGGGGAGGGCTCTCATTGCCGGTGCATACGGTGGCAAGTACAAAAAACGTCGTTATTCGGACGGAAGCCGAGAATCGGGCGCGTGCGTACCGATGGAAAGCATTTTGAGCGCTCCACGTACAAGCTTCAGCAAATGCGGATACCCGCGTTGGTCGTGGCCCTCCTCTTGGTGTTCTCCGGCGTCGCTCCCGTCGCCGCGGGGACCGCCGGCAGCGGTTCGCTCGGCGCCGAGTCCGCCGCCCCACAGGCACAGGTCGACGGGACGCTGGACGACAGCCCGCAGACCGTGATGCGGGTGTTTCTGCAGGACGACGGCGACGCGCGGTGGCACGTCGAAGTTCGCTACGAACTCGACGAGCCGAACGAGACGGCGGCGTTCGAGCGCATCGGACAGGAGTACGAGAGCGGTGAGAGCGACACCGGCGTGACCGCCGAGCTATTCCGTCGAATCGCCGAGCGAGCGAGCGAGTCGACCGGCCGCGAGATGCGGATTCAGAACGCGACGTACGACTACAGCGTCGACCGGTCGGCCGGGACCGGGACGCTGACCGCCGAGTTCGGCTGGACGAACTTCCTGCGCGAGACGGAGAACGGCGGACTCGCACTCGGGGACGTGTTCGTCCTCCCGAGCGCGGAGTCCGAGGAGCCGCAGACGTGGCTCTCGCTGATGAGCGCGGACCAGCGACTCGTCATCGAGACGCCGCCGGGGTACGCGACGAACACGACGAGCATCCGCGTGAAACAGCAGAACAACGCCATCATCATCGACGGCCCCTCGAAGTTCGAGGGCGAAGACAGCCTCGTGGTGACCTACCGGCCGACCGAGGACGCACAGGAGATTCCGTGGGACCTCGTCGTCGGCGGCGGCGTCGTCGCCGCCCTCCTGTTCCTCGTCGCCGCGGTCATCT
>NZ_WPCD01000137.1:0-9966 GCF_009741955.1 Halogeometricum sp. CBA1124
ACGCGCCGGACGAGGACGCGACGAGCGCGCGAAACCGCCTCGCGGGGACCGTCGAGAGCGTCGAACGCGGCGACGCCGTCGCCACCGTCGCCGTGGACGCCGGACTCACCACGCCGCTTCGGGCGTTCCTCACCGTCGAGAGCGTCCGCCGACTGTCGCTCGCTCCCGGCGCGCGCGTCGTCGCCTCGTGGAAGGCCACGGCGACGCGAGCGACGCCCGCGGCCGTCGAACCGCGGTGAGTCGGCGGGCGGAGCGCGGCGCACCCGACCGGACGGCCGGTCAGAGCGGTTCGACCAGCCGTTCGAGTTCCCGGCGAGCGTCGTCGGACACCGGTCGGAACGGCCGCCGGACCTGCCCGGCGGGCGCGCCGCGGGCGCGCATGGCCGCCTCAGGCCCGGGACGCCGTGCGTGGCCGTCACCGCGTGGTTGAGTTCGACGATGGCCTCGTTTCGCTCTCGCGCCGCCTCCGAGTCGCCGTCGCGGTGGGCCTCGTAGACGGACGTGGCGGCTTCGGGGGCGACGTGGCGACGGCGAGGACGCCGCCGGCGGCGCCCGCGTCGAGGGCGTGCGAGAGGACGCCGCCGGACCCGACCATGAGGTCGAAGTCGGCGTCGCGGGTCAGTCGGCGCTCTCGGACGAACGTGGCCACGTCGCCGCTGGAGTCTTTCATCCCCGCGACGTTCGGGTGCGTCGCCAGGTCGCCGACGACGGAGACGGGGAGTTTCACGTCCGTGTACGCGGGGACGCTGTAGAGGTAGACGGGAATCTCGGCCTCGTCGGCCAAGTCGCGGTAGTAGGCCTCCAAGGCGGCGTCGTCGTGGGAGTAGTAGAACGGCGTGACGACGAGGGCGGCGTCGGCCCCGGCGGCCGCGGCGTCGGCCGTCGCCCGTCGGGTCTCCTCGTAGCCCGGGGATCCGGTGCCGGCGAGGACGGGGACGCTCGCCTCGTCGACGACGACTTCGACGACGCGAGCGCGCTCTTCGGCGGTCATGAGTTCTGCTTCGCTGTTCGACCCGCACGGGACGAGGAAGTCGACGCCGCGGTCCTCCACCCACGCGACCAGTTCGCGGAGGCGAGTCTCGTCTACGGTTCCGTCGTCTGCGAACGGCGTCACGAGTGGGGGTCCGATACCTTGCATCGGGCGAACGTCACCCGGCAGCGTCATGTAGTTTTCCCGCGTCAGCGCGTGGTCACTCGTCCGTCTGACACGGATTTAGTTCCGCGACGAGTACCGTCTCGGTGGGCGCGCTAACTGACGGCCTCAGTTCCCATCCTCCCACCCGCGCGCCCGGCACACCCACCCCCGGTTCGGCATTCCGGCCGTTTGGTGACGGCGTCGCTCCCCCGTGACGCCGCACCGTTTACGCGTTCCCCCTTCAGTCTCCGTTCTCGCCGAGCAGGATTGTTCGCACCTCCGCCAGTCCGTCCTCCTCGACGAGGAGCGCCATCTGGTCGCCCGACTCCACCGTCGTCCCGGGAAACGGGATGGTCATCGGCTCTCTCGACCGACCGTGCGCGTAGATGCGACCGACCGACCCGAGGTCGATGTCCGCGACTTTCCGGCCGACGACGGGCGCGCCCTCGGGGACGACCACCGTCGAGATGCGGAGCCCCTCCGTCAAATCGCCGATGGCGTCGAAGTTACCGCCGAGGAGGGCCGTCTTCGCGCCCGCCGCGCCGAGACGTTCGGGGTAGATGACCTCGTCGACGTCGTCGGCGTAGCGTTCGTATATCTCCTGTCGGTAGTCCTCGCTCACGCGCATGACCGCGCGACAGCCGAACTCCTTGCCGACCATGCAGGCCGCGAAGTTCACGTTCGGGTCGCCGGTCAGTCCGCCGACGGCGTCGGCGTCCTCGCGCCGGCGCGGCGAAGCACGGACTCGTTGCTCCCGTCGCCCGCCACCACCGCGAACCCTTCCTCCTCGGCGCGTTCGACCTTCGTCTCGTCGTTGTCCACGACGGTCACGTCGTGACCCTCCTCGCGGAGGACGAGGGCGGTTCGGGCACCGACGCGACCGTACCCCACGATAACAACCTTCATACCCACAGTGGTGGACGCGGGACGGATTAAAACCCACAGTCGCCGCCGGGACCGGTCAGTCGGCACGACCGTCGCCCGGCGCGACCATCGCCCGGCACGGCGAACACGCGTTACGACTGCCGTTCGCCGTCCCCGGCGTCGGGCGAGCCTCCTCCAACCGCTGGTGGAGCGAGTCCACGAGGCCGGAGAGCGTCTCCGTCCCGAACAGAGCCACGAGTACCGCGCCGACGGTGTCGAACACCAGGTCCGTGATGGTGTCGGCGAGTCCGTACTGGACGAGGATGGCTTCGACGCCGAGATAGTCCGCGGCGAGACGGGCGAAGAACTCCAGCACCTCCCAGACGACGCCGAGAGCGAGCGTGAACGTGAGGATGAAGACGAACATGAACCGCGGCGGGAGGTACACCGCCTCGCTGTACTTGTCCACGGCGCGGGCCGACGCGTACCCGACGGCGGCGACGAGCATCGCCGACAGCGTGTGCGTCAGGTGGTCGTACCACCACAGGCCGTCGTACAGGCCGACCATCCCGACGGCGTGAAGCAGGACGGCGGTGGTCACCCACAGCGTGAGTCCCGGCGAGAGCCGAATACCCCAGTCGCGGGAGAGAACGGCGGGGAGGTACGTGATGGAGAGGGCCGCCGCGGCGTTGATGACGATGCTCGCGTTCAGCGTGGCGAGACCGAACCCGAGGATGCCGGCGATGGCCAGTCGCATGCCTCCCGCCGCCAGCGAACCCGCGTTGGGAGGGAGACGCCACTTCACACCCTCGCAGAGGCGTCGAGGGGGGATAAATCTCCGTTCGCCCCCGTCGGCGCGGTCGGTCTGACATGTTAGCACACGACGCGTAACCGTTTTTCCGTTGTATAACAGAGGTCAGGGTGATGATGGCAACTACGCACGCCCTCGCAGGGGTCGTGCTCGCCGTCGTCGTCGCGGTGGTGTTCCCCGAGAGCGCCGCGGCGGCGACGCCGATACCAGTGCTCGCCGCCGCGCTCGGCGGACTGTTCCCCGACTTCGACCTCTACGCGGGGCACCGCAAGACGCTGCACTTCCCGGTGTACTTCAGCGCGCTCGCCGTCCCCGCCGTCGCAGTCGCCGCCGTCGCCCCCTCGACGCTCACCGTCTCGGTGGCGTTGTTCCTCGCCGCCGCCGCGCTCCACTCGGCGATGGACGCCCTCGGGGGTGGTCTGGAGCTGAAGCCGTGGCTCGGCACCTCCGAGCGCGCCGTCTACAGCCACTACCACAGCCGCTGGATTCCGCCGCGCCGGTGGATTCGCTACGACGGCGCACCGGAGGACCTGCTGGCCGCCGGCCTGTTCGCCCTGCCGACGCTGTACGTCTTCGACGGCCCGATTCAACTCGGCGTGTACGCCGCGCTGGGCGTCTCCGCGGTGTACGTGCTGCTGCGGAAGCCGATGGTCGTCGTCGCGCAGACGGCCGTCGACGCGATGCCGGAACACGTGGTCGACCGGATGCCCGAGCGGTTCGTCGAGGACTTCCGGTAACGAGGCGAAGCGGGTTCTGTTCTGTTTTTGCGGTCGTGAACGGTTTCGGACGTGCGCGTGTCGGTGTGAGTGAGATTACAGAGAAAGTCTACGCCGGGATTTGAACTCACTCACAAATCGGAGATTTGCTCGCTGCTCAAATCCCGGGCTCTCGTCCTTACCAAGGACTTGCTTTACCGAGGAGGCCTTCGGCCCTGAAAGCGGCCACCTTTGCCGCAAAGGCCCACTTTGCGTGCTTCTTATCTCTCTATTAGCAACGCTACTTATGAAAGAATTGGGTATTCGACCCCGTATGCCGTCTGTGGACACCGGAAATCGACAAACGTGTTCGGGTGAGTGTTGCCCTACTCGACACATCATAATTGTGAGGAGTATTGTGCGGTTCATACGCGTGGCCCCACGACATCGAGCGTGGATGATAGTATGTACGTTTCAGATATGCTGTGGTGAATCAGTTAGAAAGTAGAGCGTGCGAATTGACCGATTACTCGTTTACCACTCGTTTTTTATAAATAAGATATGCTAATGGACTCATTAGAAGATAAATGAGAGCAGTCATTCCCAAAAATAGCTCGCTGGAATCTATCGCTAAACTATAGAATAGACCGAGTCCAACAAGAACGTATGCCGCAGCGAGTGCCCAAATAAGTTTCTCATCGTACATAATGAGTTGATGCCTGATGAGATAATGATTGTGGGGCATTTCCTCCGAACTTACCGAAGCTACTCACCACATCGAGGGGCAGAAAGAACAGTTCCCTCGAGGACATGGCTCACGACTGACGACTACCGGGGCCAAATCCACCGAATACTTCACCCGTATCTCGCCGTATCGAGGGCCTTTCGTCACTTAGTCGTCATCAGCGGTGTACGCGCCGCCACGACGCTTGACGCGTGCGACGACGAGCCGCTGGTCGTCCTGCCGGAAGCTCACGGAGAGCCGGAACTCCCCTATGCGTACCTTCTTGTACGGGCTGTTCTGGAGCGGTTCGCCGTAGTCCGGCGGGTCGCGCCACGGCGAGGAGACGATTTCATCGAGTTTGTCGAGTATCCGGTCTTGGTCGGCGGGGGACAGTCCGTCGAGGTCGTCTTCGGCGGTCGAGGAGAGTTCCCACGTCCACCCGTCGTCACTCATCGCTCGTGCCGAACCGCTCGCGGGCCTCCTCGGCGCTCGTCGTTCGTCCCTCGCGGATGTCCTCCTCGGCTTCGAGCAGGGCGACCAGTTCGTCGCGGTCGAACGTCGGGAACTCGACGGCGTCCCGAAGCGTGTACCGGATGAACTCGCTCCGACTGTTGAACCCGCGCCCCTGCCACGTGTCGTCTATCTGTTCGAGGAACGACTCGGTGAGTTTGAAATTCACCGTGGCGATGTCGTCCCCACCGTCGTCATTCGTAGCTGCTTCAGACATATAGACGTAATACGCTGGTCTTACCAATAGTCGTTTCGGCGGAGGCTCACTCACCGCGTAATCGACGTGGATAGCCGCATCGAGGAGCAGTTCTATCGCATTCCTGACTACGGTTCATCGTCCGTCCTGTGAGCGCGGGTTAGCGAAATCCGGGGTGTCACTTGAGGGGACGCGCCCCCGGTCGATTTCGGGTCTAATCCGCCGCTGTCTGTGAATTAGTTTGTGTGTCCTGACACTTCATCGAATCGCATTACGGCGAGGGATGCCCTGTTTAGCGAGAGAAGCGAATCTTGAACGGGTTTCGTTCAGACGAGTGTGTCCGGAAAAGTGTGCGTACAAGGAGTGTACGGAGGAAAGAGCCTAGGCCGGGATGTGAACATAACCTTCATCATCCCTCGTAAGAACATAATAATATCGCCATGGGCGACACACGAGCGAACATCGAACGACTCTGCGAGCGGATCCGGGACTCCGAGGAGATCTCCGAGCCCGACCGTGACGTACTGCTCACGTTCAGTAAGAAGCTCGACCTGCTGAGGTCCCAGTATTCCGAACACCGACACGAAAAACTGCTGCGGCACTGTACCCGTATGGCCGAGGAGGTTGGTGGGCTGGCCGACGCGCTCGAGAATCGCGAGGCCGCCGAAGACATCGTTCGCTGGATCCACCAGACGTACGACAACGAGTACACCAACCACGACTACCGAACAGCCCTCCGAATCCTGGGCAAACGCGTGACCGAAGACGACGGCATTCCGCCGAGTGTCGAATGGATCCCGTCGGGGACCCCATCGAGCCACGACCCCGTACCGGACCCTGCGGATATGCTGGAATGGGACGAGGACGTGGTTCCGATGATCGACGAAACGCGCAACTCCCGAGATGCTGCTCTTCTCGCAGTTGCCTTCGATTCGGGGGCTCGAAGTGGAGAACTGCAGGAGCTTCGAGTCGGGGACGTCAAAGATGCGAAATACGGCCTCCAGATCAAGGTGGACGGGAAGACCGGCCAGCGATCGGTTCCCCTGTTCGCCAGCGTTCCGATGCTCAATCGATGGATCTCCGACCACCCCGCACCAGAGGATCCAGATGCGCCGCTCTGGTCGAAGCTGTCCAAGCCAGAGGAACTCACGTATCGGCGCTTCCGTGCCATCTTCGACGACGCAGCAGAGCGAGCCGGTGTTACGAAACCGGTCACCCCGACCAATTTCAGAAAATCGAATGCCACGTTTCTGGCTCGTCGAGGCGTGAGCACGACGCAAATCGAAGATCTCCAAGGCCGAAAGCGGGGGAGTGACGCAACAGCGCACTACGTGGCCCGTTTCGGAGGTGAAGCCGAGGAAGAACTCGCCAGACTGCACGGTATCGACGTGGACGAAGACGAGCCGGAGCCTATCGGCCCTGTCGACTGCCCGCGCTGTGGTAGGGAGACTCCTCGACACGAACCGGCCTGCGTATGGTGCAACCAGGCGCTGGACCACGCTGGCATGAAATCGTTGGAAGAAGAGGAAAGGGAGGTCCGGGACGCCCTTTTCCGGTTCGCCCAGCAAAACCCAGAGCTCCTCGAGGACTTCCAACAGGCACGTGACCTCACAGAACTGCTCGAAAAAGATCCCGAACTCTTCGAGGACGCACAGGCCTTCGCGGAGGCCCTTTCGGATGGATAACGTGGTCGTCACGAAAGGTCCAGCTTAATCCGATCGAGCTTCTCCTCGACGTCCTCGACGCCGTCGAGGTCGTTACTGTTCGCCAATAGGGCCAGCACGTAGGCACGGGCCTCGGCATTTCCACAGGCGAGGACCTTCCGAGCATCTCGCTGTTGTTATCGATGAACTCGTCGAGATCTGTGTCGCTCATTGTGCACCTCCGCTGGAGCAAACGTTCGTATACGATTCGTCGCCGACTGCGTCGATGTTAGATGCCATTCTTCGAGTGAAGGGAGTCGTGCTCCGTTCGGGCCGAGCACGATGGACGAAGAAGGGCCGTAGCTGGTGAAGGCTTAAGCCGGTTGGCCAGCCAATAATAGGCGGGTTCACCGGCATTGTCCGAGATCCCATCTCCGTCGTGCCGTGGGTCGAGTCGGGGTGCACGGGTACCAATCGTTGTCCCCGACCGAGCGATACTACGGCGCGGCGTTCCACAGCTCCAGACCACAGTGACGAGCTGCATCGATCCGAGTCAGAACTCCGTGACTGGATCGTACGCCTCCTCGGTTGCTAAGCCGAGTGCGCCTCTGTTTGGACTACTCTGGTTGCCCTTTTCGCCACGCGCACTCGCCGCGAGCTCGATACCATCTGGATTCTGCTCGAAGTAGTATCGAAGCGCGCGCCGGATGATCTCCGAGCGGAATACGCGCTCCGATTGGCACGCTGCTTCGAGAGCTTCGTCCAGTCCTCGTGGTATACGGCTGGAAACAGTTGTTTGCTGCACAGAATTGGCCGATGGGTGGGAGGGATAAATAAAAAGGCGAAACCAACCATTTTCTGAGTCTCAAAATATATTGCAATAGGACTTCTCGACATCGTATGCCCAGCATCGATCCCATTCCATCCGAGGACGCCATCGATGACATCCGAGATCAGTGGAGCGAGCGAACAGACGCCTTCGGGCGCGTGTACACCACCGCCATCGGGATAACCGAGTACACTCGATATAACCAAATCGCCGAAACGGCCGATTGTGCGCCGAATACGGCCAAGAAGCATCTCGAACGGTTGGTGGATATGGGCATCGTCGAAAGAAGCCCCAATGTCCACGTAGCCAGGTATCGCCGAAACGACTCCTATTTCGAGTGGCGAGAAGCGAGCCGGATTGCCGACAATCTTACCATCGATGAGATCATCGAGCGAGTGCAGAATCTGGAGTCACAGCGTGAAGAGTTCGAGGAGCGATTCGGGGCAGAAGATCCCGACTCGGTGTCCGTATTCGACCAAGACGACCACGAGGCCATCCACGAGCAAATGGCAGCAGTAAGCCAGTGGCAGAGTATCGAACGAGACATCCAGCTGTACGAGCTCGCACGGCAGCTCGCCCATAATGACGGTCACCTCATCCCCCAGTAACGGAGATGAACGAAGTACCCACCATTGTCGGATGGCCATCGGTCGGTCCACCAGATCGTCAGGCACTTCGAGCCATCGATCGCTTCTTATCCACCATGGCGAATATCGACCGAACAGAGTTTCATCCCGATTCGTTTCACCCGCAGTTGCTCAAGGCGTGGCCGACACCAAGTCCCGACTCGTCTGGGACCACACGGCTGGATATTCATTGGTTCACCACTGGAGAATTCTCCGTAACCTATTACCAGGCCGACGAATGCGTGGACCAACGCGTCGGTCGATGGGATCGACATACAGGTTCCCGAGGAACTCGTTGCCATTTCCATCACCTCTCGACCACCGGAAATATCGAGACCGTTGATTTCGACGAGATCAACCCACTGGGTGTACTGCGTACGATCTTGGCTTCCCTCCCTCGTGCATGAGTTTCCGTATTCTCGTATTGGTGGATGGAGTATGGGCATACGAGAAACCGACTTTCGAGGCGGGTACCAATCGACTGCGGGACAGCGTGGCTGACCAATGTGCTAGTGTAAAAATGGCGTATCTATAGTGGACAGTATAGGGTCGCTTCGCTCGTTTGATGGAGGAATTAGAGTGTTATTATGAATTTCCGGAAGTATATCAAGGGGTCAACGAGTGGATACAGGCGATGATTAACTTCCAATTCACACCTCCATCGATTGATTTCGACGACGAAACGCTCGCAAAAGCGATTGTAGCCTTAAAAGACGCCAAGGACTACTTTGATGCAGCGCGGACGTTGGCGGAGGCACAGATCGATATCGAGTATCCCTGGAATTACGATCCGGCGAACCATCAGATCCAGGATGAGGCGGTTCAGGTCGCGATCACGTGGGCGGTAGAAGCTCGGGAAGGACTCAATTCGGCAAACGACGACGATCTACAAAAGTTGGCGGCTCGGATGGAGGACTGTGAGCTGGCATTTGTCGACGAATGGGATGATACAGAGACATCGAACTACTACGAGACGCTCTATCTTACTATCTCAACTCATGACGCCCTCATCAGCTGGCTATGCGAAAATGATCCGAACCTGACTGGATCTGACCCCAACAATATCGGAGAGGAGGTTTATTGGGGCAGTGATAAGGAGGAAGCGGTGAAACGCTGGTTCGGCCAGTATGCCCCGATGAATATAGAACAGGGGAGTAGCTCGGCATTTCAGAACAAGTGGGAGAAATTCTTCAAGCACCGGCACTGGATTATGCACGGCCACCCCGATGCCCATTTTGACGCGAATCTAGCGCTCACCGCCCTGTTCTTCCTCGGCTTAACAGGATACATCGTGGGCGACAGGTACAATGATCTCGTTCGAGCCGGGAAGATTTGAGCTCGAACGACTGATGTAGGGGCTGCTGGAGTTGTTGATCCATAATATGTTGATCGGTGCGAGCATCGAATAATCGACTTGTTTTACAACCCGATTACGAACGCCCCGATTTCCCCAGCTGGAGCCGATATCTGCTCCTGCTGACCGAAAGAACTAGGCGGATTCTCAGTGATATCCGATTATGGTCCGCGTCGACGACTCGGGAGACGTCACGAAGTGTTGGCTCTCCCCAGACGAGCTCACGACTCTTGAGCGGAAGGCCGGGGAAGATGGATGGGAACGAGAGATCGCTGTGCAACTGATGGGGCGGTGTGGGCTCCGAGCGTCAGAAGTGAGCTACCCCGGTGACGACCATCTTCGCTACTCCGAAGATGGCAGTGTGTGGTTGTTCGAGGTTCGCGGAAAGAACACGAAGGGGGCGACCGCAAACGAGAGACGCCTGGATGCCCGATGACGTCGCTGATGACGTCCACAAGTACAGTCGTGAGCGGCAACTGGATCCATCGGAGTCGTGGGTCGACGCAGTACACCATCGGTTCGTCGATGGGTCAAGAAGCGGTGGAGGTGATTGCTGAGGATCTGGACGAACCACGATGG
>NZ_WPCD01000209.1:0-6497 GCF_009741955.1 Halogeometricum sp. CBA1124
CGTCCGAGGCACGTACGTCATCGGCGGCGAGGAGGTCACCGGCCGGCGGGGCCGAACGCAGTCGACGCCGTCGTCGACCACGTCCGAACGCTCGCCGACTTCGACCACGCGGTCCGGCTGGAGTCGGAGAACTCCTTCCCCTCGAACATCGGCTTCGGTTCCTCGTCGTCGGGGTTCGCCGCCGCCGCGATGGCCCTCGCCGAGGCGGCCGGACTGGAGCTGACCCGCCCCGAGATTTCGACCATCGCCCGCCGCGGGTCCTCCTCGGCCGCACGCGCCGTCACCGGCGCGTTCTCGCACCTCTACTCCGGCATGAACGACGAGGACTGCCGCTCCGAGCGCATCGAGTCCGAGTTGGAGACGACCTGCGCATCGTCGCCGCGCACGTCCCCGCCTACAAGGAGACCGAACAGGCCCACGAGGAGGCCGCCGAGAGCCACATGTTCCAGGCCCGGATGGCCCACGTCCACCACCAGTTGGACGAGATGCGCGACGCCCTCCACGCCGCGGACTTCGACCGCGCGTTCGAACTCGCCGAGCACGACTCCCTGTCGCTGACGGCGACGACGATGACGGGTCCGCGGGGTGGGTGTACTGGCAGCCGAAGACCATCGCCGTGTTCAACGCCGTCCGCGAACTCCGCGAGGAGACGGAGATACCGGTCTACTTCTCCACCGACACGGGCGCGAGCGTCTACGTCAACACGACGGCCGAACACGCCGACCGGGTCGAGGACGCCGTCGCGGCCTGCGATGTCGACACCGACGTCTGGAGCGTCGGCGGCCCCGCCGAGGTACTCGACGAGTCCGAAGCGCTGTTCTGAAACCGGCGGCGTCGAAACCCCACACGCTCTTTGCTCCCTGCGCCTACCATCCGGTATGCGCGTGCTGGTACTCGGTGCGGGGTACGCCGGTGTGACGCTCGCCCGTCGGCTCGAATCCTGCCTCCCGGCCGAGGCGGAACTCGTCGTCGTGGACGAATCCGACAGCCACCTCGTCCAACACGAGTTCACCGCGTGATTCGGCACCCGAGTCTCGCCGAGACGATTCGAGTCCCGCTCGGACAACTGTTCGACCGCGCGGAGGTTCGCGTCGCCCGCGTCGAGGGTATCGACCGCGAGGCGCGGACGGTGCGCCTCGACGGCGGGACGACGCTGGACTACGACTACGCCGCCGTCTGTCTCGGCTCCGCGACGGCCTACTACGGACTGCCCGGCGTCGAGGAGCACTCCCTGCCGCTGAAGTCCGTCGCCGACGCGGAGGCCATCCGCGAGTCGTTCCTCGCGCCGCCGCGGCGAACGACGCCGTGAACGTCGTCGTCGGCGGGGCGGGTCTCTCCGGCGTCCAGACGGCCGGCGAACTCGCCGCGTTGGCGGACGAAGAGGACGTGACGGCGAGCATCACCGTCGTCGAGCAGTTGGAGGACGTCGCGCCGAACTTCCCGCGGAACTTCCGGGAGGCGGTCCGCGACGAACTCGAAGCGCGGTGCATCGACGTTCGGACCGGCACGACGGTCCAGCGCGCGACCGAGGAGGCGGTCGAGACGGACGCCGGCACGTTCGCCTACGACACGTTCGTCTGGACCGGCGGCATCGCCGGACAGGCCGCGATGGCGGGCGACCGACCGACGGTCCGGAGCGACCTGCGACTCGACGCCCGCACGTTCGTCGTCGGCGACGCCGCGCGCATCGTGGACGCCGACGGGGAGGCGGTCCCCGCCTCCGCGTCCGCCGCCCTCCGCGAGGCGAACACGGTGGCGAAGAACGTCGCCAGACTCGTCAGACACGAGACCGGACGCCGACCCCGACGACTTCGCCCCTCGGATGGAGCCGTACCGCTTCGACGTGCCCGGGTGGATAGTGAGCGTCGGCGACGGCGCGGTGGCCCAACTCGGACCCACCGTCGTCACCGGAAGCGCGGCGAAGGCGATGAAGGCGTCCGTCGGCGCGGGCCACCTCGGGTCGGTCGGGGCGGTGAAGAACGCCGTCGAACTGGTCGAAGAGGAGTTGAGCGGGTAGCCGGCGATGGCGGGCGAACGGTCGGGGACGGAGCGGGAACGCTCGACGGCGGAGGACGGCCGGCCGAACGCGGGGCGCGAACGCGCCGCGCCCGCCGACGACCGACTGTTTCGACTCACGACGGCCGGGTTCGGCGCGGCCGCGGTGCTCCACGCCGCGTGGGCGTGGGGCGTCGCGCCCGCGATACGGTTCGCCGCCGTCGCCGTCGTCGCCGCGTTCGTCGCCGAAGTCGCGGTTATTCGCCTCGGACTGCTGGAACACCACACCGAGCCGAAACTGCTCGACGTGCCCGTCGTCGCCCTCCTCGGCTGGGTCGGCGCGATATACCTCTCGTACTCGCTTGTCGGGTTCGTCGTCGCCGGGGCGGTTCGGCCCGTCGCCGCCGGACTCCTCTCCACCGCTCTCGACCTCCTCACCGACCCGAACGGCGTCGAGAACGGCTTCTGGACGTACCCCGAGTCGCACCTCTTGACGCCTCGCTACCGCGACGTGCCGTGGTGGAACTTCGTCGGTTGGTTCGTCCTGACGACGCTGGTCGCCGCCGTCGGCGCGCCCTGACCGAACTCACCGACTCCCGCGCGCCGCCTCGACGACGGCGCGGACGCGGGACTCCGACACGGGGGCCGTCGTCTCGCCGCCCTCCTTCAACGCGGTGCCGACGACGACGCCGTCGGCGCGGTCGAGCGTCTCGGCCACCGTCTCGGCGGTCACGCCGCTTCCGACGAGTGCGGGGACGCCCGCCTCTCGCGCCGCCCGCGCGACGGTGTAGAGGTCCGAGTCGTCCGTCGGCGCGCCGGTGCCCGGCCCGGAGACGACGACGCCGTCGGCGAGTCCGCGCCCGACGACTTCCTCGACGGCCGTCTTCAGGGGCGTCTCCGGACCGAGCGGTGCGGAGTGTTTCACGCCCACGTCGGCGAAGACGGCCACGTCGGCGTCGAGTCGGTCGCGCAGGCGCATCGTCTCGTGGGCGCGGCCCGTCACGACGCCCTGGTCCGTGACCCGCGCGCCGACGTGGACGTTGACCCGCACGAACGACGCGTCGGTCGCCGCCGCGACGGCGAGGGCCGCCTCGGCGTCGTTCCGGAGGACGTTGACGCCGACGGGGACGGACACCTCGCGAGCGACGGCGTCCACGAGGGTTGTCATCGACGCGACGGTGTGTTTCGGGACGTCGTCGGGGTAGAACGGGGCGTCGCCGAAGTTCTCGACCACGACCGCGTCCACGCCGCCCGCGTCGAGTGCGGCGGCGTCGTCGAGTGCGGCGTCGCGGACGGCGTCCAGGCCGCCTGCGGCGTCGTGCTTCGGCGCGCCGGGGAGGGGGTCGAGGTGGACCATCCCGACGACGGCGTTCTCGGGGAGCGTTTGTGCGGACATACCCGTGGGTCGCCGAGTCGGGACAAAAACGCACGGACTCGACGCGGCGGACGCGCGGTGCGTCAGTTGAACACGCGGGACCCGGAGGCGAGGGCGTTCTCGACCAGCGTCCCGTGCGCGCGGCGGAGTCGTTCCGAGAGCGCCTGATGCGTGATGCCGAGTTCGGCGGCGAGTTCGGAGCAGTCGGTGTCGCGCGGCACGTCGTAGAATCCTCGGTCGAGACCGGTGATGAGGGCCGCGTACTGCGCCTCCGAGAGGCCGAACGAACGGGAGGCGTCGTCGGCGTCGAGGCGGCGGATGCCGTCGAGTTCCACCTCGACGCCGTGGTCGGCGAGGAAGTCGAACGTCACGTCGAGGCAGTCGCGGTCCGGGGCGAGGAGGCGGAGTCGCCAGGTCCCCTCGGTTCCCCGGACCGACAGCACCGTCGCGTCCGTCCTGACGACCGACCCGAGGAGGAGTTCGACCGTCTCGGCCCACTCGACGCGGAACAGACCCCCGTCGTCGATGCGCGACAGACAGGTCGCCTCGCGGACCGAGTCGTCGTCCGCGAACGCCGACAACACGGTGTCGGGGTCGGCGCCCGTCACGGCGAGGAACGGGAACGGGTCGTCCGGGCCGTGAGCGACCACCGGGGGCACCTCGACGGCCAGCGTCGGAACTGCACGGAACGCCTCGTCGAGGAGGAACTCCGGCGCGTCGGCCCGTAGCGTGGCGATGCTCGTCACGCCGGGTCGTACGGACGGCCCCGATTTGAAGGCGGTGGCCGCTCCGAAACCCGTCGGTGCGTTCGGTACGTCCGTCGAGAACGGAGAGCGAGTCGAGTGAGATGCCCGGAGTCAGCGGAGAGATAGACCCCTCTGCTGTCGGGGGGTGCCTCGGGAGTGCCCGGCAGCAGCATCGTGTGATTGCGGCGTCGTCGTCCCCGGTATTCTGCCTGCGAGCGCAGGTTTCTTTATCAAGACTCTGCTCACAGAAACCCTGCACTCGCAGGCAAGAGACGCGTAACCGTTCCGGGAGACCATCTGATACGATGACCGCAGACAGCGACACCGACGACGGAGAGCGAGTGCTCACCGACCGCGAGGAGATACAGGCGTGGGCCGAGGAGACGGGGGCGCACCCCGTCGTCTCCGCGACGTCCGAGGGCGCGTTGAACCTCCAGTTCACCGACGACGACGACAGCGAGGGGCGCGAACTCGACTGGGAGTCGTTCTTCTCGCTGTACGAGTCCTCGGACGTGGCGTTCGTCGTCGACGACGACGGCGGCCGCGACCGCTTCGTGGACCGAGCGCGCATGCCCGGCGCGGGAGACGAGGACGAGGTCCACCCCGACGCGACCGCCGCGACGTCGACGCCGTGGACCGCGAGACCGACCAGATGGAACGCGAGGCGCAGGAGATAAACAACCCCGACAACCACCGCGACGAGGAACCGTTCCAGAGTTAAGCCGTCTCACCGCACCGAACGCGCCGTCAGCGTCGATTCGCCGCCGCTCGTTCTCGCGACGACCGTTCGTCCGCGTTCTCCGACCCCCGGGACGCCGTCAGTCGTCTTCGGCATCCGCACTACCGTCGCCTTCGGCGTCTCCGCCGCCGTCCGCCTCGTCGGCGGCCGCGCCGCCCGTCTCACGTCCCCCGTCGGCGAGGGCGTGCGGCCGGGAGAGGTCCTGTGACATCCGGTCTTCGAACCACTGCCACTCGCGGGAGAACTGCCCCGTCTCCTTCAGGTTCCACGGGTCCGGGTCGCGGACGACGGCGCCGGTCCGGAACGAGTTCACCATGTTGAACAGCCAGATGCCGACGCTCACCGCGAGGACGAACGCGCCGACGGTGGCCACCTGCTGGAGGAGGGTGAACTCGGCGGGGTAGCCCGCCGACCGGCGGGGCAGACCCATCAGGCCGACGAGGAAGAGGGGGAAGAACGTCAGCATCACGCCGCCGATGCTGAGGACGGAGTGGACGGTGGCGAGGCGGCGGTCGTACATCCGGCCGGTGAGGAGCGGGTACCAGTAGTACGACGCCGCGAACATCGAGAACGCGATGATGCCGACGACGATGAAGTGGAAGTGCGCCACCACGTAGTAGGTGCCGTGGAGGACGAGGTCCACGGGGATGGAGGCGAGGAAGATGCCGGTGACGCCGCCGACGACGAACAGGCCGATGCCGCCGATGAGGAACTGCATCGGCGCTTCGAGTCGCACGCTTCCGTTCCACAGCGTCGCCATCCAGTTGAACGTCTTGACCGCACTCGGGACGGCGATTGCGAGCGTGACAACCATGAACGAGGCGCGGAGGCGCGGGTCGATACCCGTCGCGAACATGTGGTGCGCCCAGACGCCGAACGAGAGGACGGCGATGGCGAGCGTCGAGTAGACGATGAACTTGAAGCCGAACAGCCGTCGCCCCGCGAACTTCGGGAGAATCTGGCTCGTCAGCCCGAACGCCGGGAGGACGAGGATGTACACCTCCGGGTGGCCGAAGAACCAGAACAGATGTTGCCAGAGGATGGGGCCGCCGGCCTCGACGGCGAAGAACGTCGTCCCGAAGTTGCGGTCGAGCAGCAGCATCAGTAGCGCGCTGCCGAGGAGGGGGAACGCGAACAGGATGATACCGCTCGTGGTCAAAAGCGACCACGAGAAGATGTCCAGGTTGGACCACCCGACGTCGTCGCCGCGTTCGGTGAAGATGGTCACGATGATGTTTATCGCCCCCATGACGGTGGCGAGTCCCGAGAGGTGGAGACCGAGGATGAGCAGGTCCACCTGCGGGTTCGCCAACTGGACCGCCCGCGGGACGTACAGCGTCCACCCGGCGTCGGCGGTTCGAGGGCGTAGAGGAACTCGATGCGCGGGCCGACGGCGTCTATCATCTTCGCCAGCACCTCCGTCAGGAGGCCGGCCCGGACGAGGACGAACGACGGCGGCAGGAGCCAAAAGGCGATGGCGTTGATGCGCGGGGAACGCCCATGTCGTCGGCGTCGACCTGATGGGGGAGGAAGTAGTTCGCCAGCCCGGTGAACACGGGCGCACGAAGAAGAACAGCATCGTCAGCCCGTGCGTGGTAAAGAGGGCGTTGTACGTGTCGGCGTCCCACACGTCCGTCGTCGG